>CAXTWV010000368.1:0-1841 GCA_964248005.1 uncultured Ktedonobacteraceae bacterium
TAGGGACGTTTGCCGTCAGTAACAAGGACTTTCGTCCATATCGAGACCTTCAAAATCTCTCTACACTGGAAATATGGAATGCGGGGACACATGGGGAGGGGAAAACAAACAAGTAGAGAGAAGGACGAAGATATGACGCTATCAAGTACGATGATTGACGAGACGTGGACGGAGTTCGTTGCGACAAAACGCACTGTGTTACGCGATGAATTAATTCTCCACTATATGCCACTGGTACGATTTGTGGTAAGCAGGTTGGGTATTCCACCAACAAGTATGCTAGAAGCAGAAGACCTTGTGAGTTATGGCACGATTGGCTTGATGAACGCGATTGATCGCTACGACCCAATGCGTGGCGTGCGCTTCGAGGCATTCGCAACTTCTCGTATTCGGGGAGCAGTGATTGACCAATTGCGTGCGCTCAACTGGCTACCGCGCTCAGCAGTCTCACGTGTGAAGCAGGTCGAGACGGCGTTAGCGACCCTAGAACAACGCTTGGGACGCCAGGCAAAAGAAGACGAGGCGGCGAAAGAGCTTGGCGTAACGATTGAGCGATATCGTCACATGGTAGTAGAAGCAGGACTTTCAATGTTATCACTCGATGCTCCCCTTTCTGCGTTCGGACAGGATGACGAGGTGATGACATTAAGAGATTTGCTAGAGGACCAGTCAACTCCAGGACCCTCTGAGATGACCGAGCAAAAAGAGCTGCTTACAATGCTCTATCACTCGCTAGAGCATCTGCCGGAACGTGAGCAACTGTTGCTGTCACTTTATTATGTCGAAGAATTGACGATGAAGGAAATCAGCCGAGTGATGGACGTTTCAGAATCGCGTGTCTGCCAGCTTCATGCGCAGGCTCTTGTACGCTTACGAACACTGTTTGCCAATTCAGGCGAGACGCAGGGCAAGCCGAAGAAGCTAAAAACAACGGTAGCCAGTGCAAGCAAAGGAGCGGGTAAACAGCGTTCTGGGAAGGTTGCATCATAAATTATGCGCATGTGTTTCTATTTGTATCGCTATAGCATAGATTGCCTTAAGTAATTGGAATAGTATGCCGATAAGAATAAGTATGGTTGCAGGGATGATAGATAGCATCTGAATGCCCATTATATATATTGGAAGGGAGTTTCTGTGAAAGGTTATATGGGCGCTCATCTTCACGTGGTCTCCACGAAGTATGTAGCGCGATCAAGGAAGAACGCTAGCGTTGAAGAGGATGCGTCTTTGTATTCACTGGACCATACTTCTGATAGAGGACAGATGATGAAGCGAAAGGCGCGAGCTATGCAAGAGCGTCGAGTCTCTCGTGTAGAGGCACTGCGTCTACAAGTGCGAGCGGGAACATATCGGGTCGATACGAGAGTTCTGGCACAGCGCATGCTGGAAAATGGGACGCATTTTATGGAAAGTACTCAAGAATAACTATACCCACTCTGCGTTGTCGTCGCGTCTATACACGAATACTCTTATTCCATACTCGCTGCTACATTCCTTTACGGGTGGGTCGTAAGGTTTGTCTTTACAGGGCAGCGGCAAGGACGCTTAGGACACGCTTCTGATAAAGGGGACTAAAATGCTTGTATTACGACGGAAAGTCGGCGAAAGTATTGTACTGGATGGCGTCATCAATATCTCGGTGTTGGCAGTAGAAGGCGAACGCGTGAAGATTGGAATTAGTGCGCCACCAGATGTAACAATTGTACGCGAAGAGTTATTGCGCATTGTAACCGATGCGGTCAATAATTCTACGTCGGCACAACAACTTTAATATAGAGTGTGAAATGAAACATGGCGTTGGGCGAGGGAAGGAGTAATCGGCGGGCAATGTTATTTTTAAA
>CAXTWV010000368.1:1851-4872 GCA_964248005.1 uncultured Ktedonobacteraceae bacterium
GCGAAGGACATGTCCTTCGCGACGCCATGTTTCATTTCACACTCTTACGCTTGCTCGGTCACAACTTCTGGCTTATGACCGTTGACGCTGACGGGTGCATCATTGTCGATGAACGATTCGGTCATTTCGTGCGCGATGTCATCAGCATATTGTACTGGCGGAGACTTCATCAGGTAGGCACTTGGACCTTCCAGAGTACCGCTTAGCCCTCGGTCACGTGCGATTTTCACCAGACGTACCGCGTCGATGACGACACCGGCTGAGTTTGGCGAGTCCCATACCTCTAACTTGAGTTCGACATTCAGTGGCACATCGCCAAAGGTGCGACCTTCAAGACGAATATAAGCCCACTTGCGGTCCGATAACCACTCGACATAATCCGAGGGGCCAATATGGACATTTTCAGCACCAATATCATAGTCAAGCTGGCTTGTGACCGCGTTGGTCTTACTAATCTTTTTCGATTCGAGGCGTTCGCGCTCAAGCATGTTGTAAAAATCGGTGTTGCCACCAACATTTAACTGCATCGTGCGCTCTAGCTTGACACCGCGCTCACGGAAGAGACGTGTTAGGACGCGGTGTACAATTGTCGCACCCACCTGACTCTTGATGTCATCGCCAATCATCGGTTGACCAGCCTCTATAAAGCGCTGCTGCCAGTAATTTTCGCGTGCGATAAACACGGGAATACAATTCACAAAGCCGACACCCGCTTTAAGAATTTGCTCAACATACCACTTGGTCGCCGTCTCTGAACCAACTGGCAGGTAGTTAATCACAACATCTGTTCCCGTATCCTTCAAAATACGTACAATGTCGTCTGTCTGCCCTGGTGCCTTCTTGATAATTTGCGAGAGGTACTTGCCAAGTCCATCATGCGTCATGCCACGATAGACCTTCGTGTTGAGGTTAGGAACCTCCGCGAAACGATAGGTATTGTTTGGCTGAGTATAAATTGCCTCGCTCAGGTCTTTCCCAACCTTGTTTGCATCTATATCGAAGGCTGCCGAAAACTCGATATCATTGATGTGATACCCACCAAGGTTGACATGCATCAACCCCGGCACAAAATCCTCCTGCTTGGCATCCTTATAATAATGGACGCCTTGTACGAGTGAACTGGCGCAGTTGCCCACGCCAACGATTGCTACGCGTACCTTTTTGCCGCTTGCCATTGTTATTCTTCTCTTTCATTGTATGTGTCACTTCGTGTAGACACAATTACTCAGTGTAACATAGGAAGAGTGTTACGCTATTCCCCTCAGCGTAGTCACACCGTTTGCTTGATGATAGAACGAATAGAATGAAGGGTTTTGGAAGGCGAATTTACTGTGGCTGGTGTTATACTACAGGTGATGAAATGTTACAGTTTAAACGGATTCGTAAGAACAAATTATGCGATGGAACAAGATAATGTGGATACGTGGATTGTGGGGTCTAATTCATTACATCCTGTGAGCGGTTGACCATGTTCACAAGATTGATGAAACATTGCATGTATTCTACCTACATTGTAGTGTCAAAAGGGTGTAATGAATTAGACCCCTACAGATGTTTCGTATCCTAATTATTTGTTCAAACAGTATAATCTGGTCCCTACGAAAAATTATCACAAAAGTTACACATACAAGCACATGGCGAAAGGTTTCAATAGATGAGTCAACGCAAGAAGGTTTTGGTGATTGGGCTAGATTGTGCCGCGCCGGAACTGGTCTTTGAGCAATGGCGCGATGAATTACCGAATTTCAAACGGGTGATGGAGAATGGGGTATGGGGCAAGTTAGAAAGCTGCATTCCTGCTATCACCGTACCTGCGTGGAGTTCGATGATGAGTAGCAAGGACCCCGGCACACTTGGTTTCTATGGTTTTCGTAATCGCGGCGACCATTCCTACAGCAAAAATACGATGGCAAATTCCAACTCTGTGAAGACTGATCGGGTATGGGATATTCTTTCGCAAGCTGGTAAAAGAGTGATTACGGTTGGTGTACCACAGACGTACCCGCCTAAACCTGTGAATGGTATACAAGTGGGTTGTTTCCTCTCGCCCTCTACGAGAAACCCAGACCGTCCTTATACCTATCCAGTCTCCGTAATGAAGGAGATCGAGGCGACGATTGGCGAATACCTTGTCGATGTCCCAAATTTTCGGACCGAGGATAAAGACTCTCTTCTCCGCCAGATTTACACGATGACCGAGCGACGTTTTAAGCTGGTCAAGAAGTGGATTGCCGAAAAAGAGTGGGACTTCTTTATGTTTGTCGAGATGGGGACAGACCGTATACAGCACGGCCTCTGGAAATATCACGATCCGACGCATCCCAAATACGAGGTCAACCCCAAGTACAATAACAGCATTCGTGACTACTACCGCTACATTGATAGCGAGATTGGGCAGATATTGGATTTGGTAGATAACGATACCACCGTCTTTATCGTGTCCGATCATGGCGCAAAAAAAATGGAGGGCGGTATCTGTGTCAACGAATGGTTGATTCGTGAGGGCTACCTGACATTGAAATCGCGTCCAACAATGCTGACAGCCATCGACAAGTGCGATATTGATTGGGGCAAGACAAAGGTATGGGGCGATGGTGGCTACTATGCGCGTATCTTCCTCAATGTCGAGGGACGGGAGCCGCAGGGGATTGTGAAAGCTGACGAAGTAGAGGCACTACGCAACGAACTCAAGGCAAAGTTTGAAGCATTGACGGACCCCGATGGTGGCAACATTGGTACGACAGTGTATAAGCCGGAAGAGGTCTATGAGACGGTCAATGGCGTACCACCAGACCTCATCGTGTATTTCGGCGACCTCTACTGGCGTTCGATTGGCACAATTGGTCACAACTCCGTGTATTCTTTCGAGAATGACACCGGTCCCGATGATTGCAACCATGCACAATTCGGTATCGTCATTCGACATGATCCCGATGTACATGAGGACAAGGAAGGACGTGAGTTGACTGGCCTGCAACTTATGGATATGGCACCCACTATTCTGAAACAATTCGATGTACC
>CAXTWV010000369.1:0-2344 GCA_964248005.1 uncultured Ktedonobacteraceae bacterium
CCTGTTAGCGTTCCATTTGCTGAAAAGAGAGGCGCACTTGAACAGAGACTGACAACAAAACTGCCGTCAGCTCTCGTCACCAACGTTTCTTGCGTTTTCACCGTCTCTTCAGAGAGTGCGCGAACGACGATGAAATTCCATGGTGGCATGTTTTTGCCCCTTTGGTCTATTTCGGGATGAGCTTGAAGGTGCCGATCCAATGGAGTCCCAATGATATCAGCGAGAGGGACATCCAGGAGATGTTCTGCCGCGGCATTAGCATAGCTGATTAATCCGTCGGAAACCTCGGTAATGAGAATACCTTCAGGCAGTTGATCCAGAACGACACGCAAACGAGTCCGTTCGTTTTCGACAGTTATGTGCAGACGTGCATGTGCGAGTGCGGCGGCAATGTGCGTTCCACATCTCTCCAATGCACGGATTTCAGGGTCTTGAGCATGAACCTTCTCTTGAAAGAGAATCGTCAACAGGCCCTCAAACTGATCCCCAAACCACAAAGGGACACAGATAGCACTGTGTCCTTCACTCATTACTAATGGATCGTCCTCTGCTAGTAAGCCTGTTGCAAGTGCTATATGCATATCTTCAACGAAACGAGATTCATGAGAGCGGTGCGCATGTGCAATAAACATCGAACTGTTATAAGGAACATACTGGAGATTCTCAAGAGTATGCCTACTCTCTATTGAGCAGCGAAAGCAGAGCAAATGGAATGCTTGTTGAACGGCATCAGACGTGTGAAGATACGCTTCAAGAGGATGAAAGTGATCAAAAAGAGCATCAATGGTTGTAATACCGATATACTCGGCGTTCAAAGGCTCATGAACACTGTTTGCTACAGCTGTAATAACCTCTAGCAGATGAAAGTTGGCTTCAACTTCGCGGGGGTTCCTCATATATGTAGAAATATCCTTCTTTACTATAGCCACAAAAACTCTATACACCTTTAGGCTATAAAAGGTTCCTTATAGAAACTGTTTCGCTTCTTGAGGAGTGTATAAAATCATAGGGAATATGTCAAGGTTTCGCCAAAGAGTATGCAAAGGAGTGTGTTTTATGTCAGACGAGCAGCAGCAGAACGAGACGACCTATATCATAGATGCAGAAAACGCAGCGGAAATGGCTCGCCTTATACGTCAAGGCCGCACCGTAACCCAGAACACGAACGCATTATTTCCTGAGCATATTAACCGCTCAGGAATACATCGTGTTCTTGATATTGGATGTGGACCTGGTGAATGGGTCCTCTCAGTTGCCTCTGCACATCCAGAAATACAGGTGACGGGCATCGATATAAGTCAAATTATGATCGAGTACGCAAATGCTCAGGCACAAGAACAACACGTGAACAACACCATCTTCCAGGTAATGAGTGCAAAGGAACCACTCAACTTTCCCGACAACGCCTTTGATGTAGTTAATGCTCGCTTCTTAGTTGCCTTCATGGATCCGATCACGTGGCCCAAACTTGTACAGGAGTGCGTGCGGATTACGCGTTCTGGTGGTGCGCTTGTTCTGACAGAAACTGAGGGCACTCTTACAAACAGTCCCGCAACCGAAAGGCTCTATGGAATGTCCGCAGAGGCAATGAAGCATACAGGGCAAAGCTTTTCTGCGGATGGACGACATTATGGTATTACACCCATGGTGGGGAAGCTTTTACGCGATGCTGGTTACGTAAACATTCACTATAATTCATATGCTATTGACTGCTCGGTTGGAACGGACGCTCATCAAGATATTTATCATGATTTGCTCACAGCCTATAAGCTCATGCAACCCTTCCTTATAAAAGCAGGTGTCACAATACAGGAAGAAGTTGAGGGCGTGTATCAACGTATGCTAGAGGAATGGCAGTTACCCGACTTTTGCGCACTCTGGACCTATCTCACTGTATCAGGCGAGAAACCATAGGCACAAGGAAGGAAAACTTCCTTTATGCCTGTTGAGCCTTAGTATAAAGAGCGTACCACGTATCATCATAATAGGGCGAGAACATATGGTTAGGCTGGAGTCTGTTGATAAAGTCGTTGTGACCATTGAGATACCAGGTACCTCGGATTTGAATAAACCACGGCCCACCACTTGAGCCACCAGTCATATCACAGGGAATAGAGATCACATTGCCATCACCGTGTTGTTGGAGCGTACCAGGAGCGTTCTCGCATGACTGTCTCGTCTGCCCATCGAAAGGATATGCGGCAGGATAGCCATAGGCGTAGAAAGGCTGATTAACAGGCTGATTGTACGCCCAGCCGATACCGCCAACGAGATCGGTTAAGTTCCCTTGACTATTGGGGGCAACAATAGCTATGCCAAAGTCATGGTGATAGTCATTTATCTT
>CAXTWV010000369.1:2444-4861 GCA_964248005.1 uncultured Ktedonobacteraceae bacterium
CTCTCTTTCAACAATTTTACTCTGAATGAGAGGAGCGCGGAGAACGTTTCTCTTGATTATGCTCATTGATGACTGGCATGAGAGCAGGTTTGGCATCATGCTTTTTGTCCGCCGTCCAATATGCTAGCGTATCTTCGGGAGAGGTCTCCACCGAGTGCGTTACGACCTTTTCTGAAGAATCGGACTTCGCACGACGCTTCCTACCAAATAGGAATACACCGACAAGTAGAGATAGCAATAGTGTGCCAACTGAAGTTATATAGGTAGTTCTGCGTTGTTGAGACATTGTAAACACTCTCTTTCAAACAAAAAGGGATGAGCAGAATACGCTACTAGATAATAATACGTCTGTCATTTTTCTCTTGAACGTAGTATACCAGTATTACAGAATTTTAGAAAGAGAGCTGAGAAGAACAAACGGGAAAGCACCCTTATGTGCTTTCCCGTTTGTTTTTTCAATACCGGTAGTCTCCTTGCCTGCTACGACGTTAGTGATCCTAGAAAATCCAGCACAATCTGGTTGAACTCGGCTGGCTTCTCCATAAAAGGATGATGCGCTGTCTCTGCCATGACCACCTTTTTCGCTCCTAGAATCTCTGCTGCTAAAGAATCCAGCGGATTTGGCACATCCCACTCGCCGAGAATGACGAGTGTCGGCATTTCAATCTTTGACAAACGTCCGACGGCTGGCGGCTCTAATGGCACGGCTGGTGTTTCAGCCTGCGCCTCATCATCTGGACGCTCCCAGTTGCGCGTCGTCATCTCGCGTACTCGCTCGCGCACGTTGGGGTCTGCCTTCCCTGGAAGCCGACCCGGCCCATCCGTCCACAATTCTAGCGAGATATTCACAGCTTGCGCAATGTCGTGCTTCTCAAATGCTTCCTCCAGACTCATATACAGACGCACCACATCTGGACGCTGTTTCATCACTTCTTCTGATGGTTCAAATCCGCTGACACCTGCCGTGACTGGGATCAGCGCATCGACCATCTCAGGATGCTCAAGTGTAAAATCGAGAGCCAATGCACCTCCGCCAGAGACTCCCATCAGATAGGTGCTCTCAATGTCTAGGAATTTCATCAATTCGTAGAGGTCTTGACGAGCAGAATAAGCTTCCCCTTTCATAATCAGCCCTGAATCTCCAAAGCCTCGCTGATCGTAGCGGATGACCCTGTATTGTTGGGCGAAGACGGCGAACTGATCGTCCCACGATCTTCTATCCAGAAGATGTCCATGGACGAGAACAAAGGGATGCCCTGCACCTGCAACCTCATAATACAGCGTTGTACCATTAATCCCTGCAAAGCCTGTCTGTACGTGTTCTGTGTTAGACATATTACCTCTCCTCTTTTCTCGTGTATCTCTCAAAAGTATAACATCGAAAGCGGTCAGGAACGACCCTATATAGAGCTTTCAGAGCTTCCCCGTTGTTGAAAAGGTCGCACTGGTGCTTCCCGATAGAATACAATGTGAGAGCAAGCAAGATAAAAGACTTTCTATTACCACATCTTTCAAGAAAGAAAGGGCAAATACGATGAAACCAGTCCTTGAAGATATGTTTCTTGGCCCAGAGACCACACCTGGTACCAGTCAAGCTATGCGCTTTCGCTGGGAGGACAGCCTACGACGAGTGCGCATACTCTTCGCCGGAGTCACTATCGCTGATAGTACAAAGGTGATGCGGCTTATAGAGTATGGTCGCTTGCCCGTGTACTACTTTCCCCAAAAAGATGTCGATTCTACTGCTCTTGAGGCGACCGATTTTCATACCCACTCACCCCTCAAAGGCGATGCCTCATACTGGACGATACGAGTTGGGAATCGTGTGGCGGAGCGTGCCGCGTGGAGTTATCCGAACCCGTCAGCCGACGGACCGCAGATCAAAGGCTACATAGCCTTTTACTGGGACCAGATGGATGCGTGGTATGAAGAGGATGAGCAAGTCTTTGCTCACGCACGTGATCCCTATAAACGAGTGGATGTCCTGCCGAGTTCCCGTTCCGTCCGTGTTATTCTCGGTGGAGAGCTTATCGCGGATAGTCACCATCCTTGGCTCGTACTCGAAACGGGACTGCCAACTCGCTATTATATCCCGCAGCAAGACGTGCGTATGGAGTTGCTGGAAGCGACCGAGACTACCACACGTTGCCCGTACAAAGGCAAGGCATCTTACTGGTCCGCCCACATCGGAGAAAGGGTATTCAAAGACATTGTGTGGAGCTATCGTGAGCCGCTCCCCGCCTGTGCACCTATCGAGGGACTCCTCTGTTTCTTTAATGAACACGTGGATGCTATCTACGTAGACGACCAACTAGTGCAAAAACCTACAACGCCGTGGTCTGAGTGAAGCGAGAAAGAGAGCGACTGAAAGCGACAGGGAAAACACTTGTGTGCTTTCCCTGTCGCTTTCATGTACC
>CAXTWV010000370.1:0-4853 GCA_964248005.1 uncultured Ktedonobacteraceae bacterium
TGAGACATGTACTCTTTTTGCTATCCCCTCCCCAAAAACTGTAGCACCATCTTTGCCAGTTCTAACACACTGTGAAAACTTATCACTCCTAGTGCGCCACATGCCAATGTAATATGTACGTACCGCCACCATCGAATGATGCCACGCGCCAATTTTTGACGGTGAAGCGAACGTTGTAACACAGCCTTCTTAGAGATTACCTCTTGCGCTTGCTGGAAGTCGCCTCGCTCTTGTGGCATAACTTGAGGGGTAGCAGCTTGGTTTGCCTGTAGAAAATACTGTTTGAACGCCGTTGACTTTCCAGCATATAAACGTTCAAGCAACAGGTCTAGCTCGTGTATTCGTACCTCAACCGACTGGATAATGCCAACACCATTGCTACTTGCCTCGGTCGCGATGACACGTGCCAGCCATGTATCGAGGAGGCGTCCAACAATACCACTCACTACGAGCAAGATGAGGCTGTATAGTGCGCTTGTGCCAGCATCACCCTCAGTGAACATAGACAGTCGAAATGAGTAGGCATTCAGGCCAAGAACGTATAAGTAATTCTCATGCAACAATGCTATCAGAATAGCGCATATACCAAACCATGTGTGCAACCATAGCCAGCCCTGCACGCTCCCAGGAAGCACGCGTACAAAACGTCGTCTGAGTGAGTAAGCTGCAACAATGAGTACCAGTCCAAAGGCGATGATGCCGAATAGTCGAAATGGGTCGTTCAGTGGACCAGGATAGGGTACCGTTTTGAGTCCGGCGAGATACCAAAGGTACACCCCGATATACAGCACGATGGATAGGATAAGCCAGAACCATGCGACCCGTGTCAATGGCGTTTTCCACAGTCTTCGTGTTGGTTGCGCTTTATTTCCTAGTGACATAGTATTTTCTCTTTATCTGTTGTAGGGACCGATTCATCGCGTCCTTTTTGGCCTCTTCAATTCGTCGATAAGGCCGTGATACATCGGTCCCTAATGAATTTTGACGAGTGAAGACGGCAATGGCGGTAGGGGCACAATTCATTGCGCCCAAAGATGGGTGGGGAGGGGTTCACGTTGGTACAAGAGGCGTTGTCGAGACGTTTGCCCTACCGCCCCCATCTTTGGGCGCAATGAATTGCGCCCCTACCGGTATGAATTCCCGCATTTGGTTGTCAAAGTTCATTAGAGGACGCATCTGTTATCGTCGTAATAATATCTTTTCAGTTGAGCCGAAAAAAGCTGTTGGTTGGACACGAATTGCTGCTCCTGTGGGGCACGCTTCTACACATGCCTGGTCTTTGTAGCCAGCGCATAAGTCACATTTGATGGCTATCTTCTTGCGCAATTCTTCACCAGCATCGCGTGGCGGCGTGAGTGGACCCGCCATAACACCAATTCCTGTAGCGGGTGCTGCCACACCGTTGAGCACAGGTAAAGCAGGACGTTTGCGTTCCTTCACAATACCTTGTGTGAAAACGGCACGAAAGCGTTGCCACGAAGATTGTTCCTCTTGTGGGTTGCTCATGTCGGCGTCCACGATTGAGATCGCACCATACGGGCAACGTTCCGCGCAGATACCACAACCGATACAACTCTCGGTGATATAGACTTCGCCATCAGGGAGACGTGCGATACCTGCACGACTACACAACAGGCATACGGGGTCCTGACATTGACGACAGGCTGTTGCGATACTGATATTGCCAATCACCATACCTTTGCGATTCATGCGCGAATGTCCATGTCGTCGTTCGCACGCCTCTTCACACTCGTTACAATGAATGCACTTGTCCAGGTCTATCAGCAGCACCTCGGTTCCTTCAACCACACCATCGCTGACAAGTGCATGTAGCCCCTTCGCACGTGAAGTATCAGGAAGTGGCGGTGTAGGTATAAGCTGCTTGAATGAATTTTTTGTGAGCATATCTGTTTGTAGCATGGCTGTACTGGTGATGTAGTCGCGCAGCCGCAAGGCGAAACGCTGTTGAACTTCGGGATAACGCTGAAAAATTGTTTGTACTGCCTGATATGGTACTTCGGCTACGCGTGTGCGATTAATTGACGTAACGGTGACGGCGCGTCCATCGCCTAGCAGGTCGAGGCCACCAGCGAAATAATCGCCTCCTTGTCGATACGCGATAATGCGCTCATCCGAGTTGTTGCCACGTCCCTCTTGTGTATGGCGTGCCACTTTGACAAAGCCTTCGAGCAGGATATGGAGCGTTTCGCGTGCTGGCCGTCCACCACGCTCTTCCGTGAAAAGCTGTGCATTGCGTTCATAGTGTTGTATATGTGATTGTACGATGAGGTACTGCATGTCAAGGTCAGAGAGACCTTGAAAGAGTGCCATCTGTTTCAAGATTGCAAGCGTTGAGTGTCCGCGATTCACCTGTTCAAAACGTACACGCACTTCTGGTGCCAGTTCCATCAGGCGTTGTATCGCCTGCTCAGGAACGCATAGTAGCAGTGTCGGTACCTTTGCTTTCGCGGTTGTCGTATACTGCTGGCCCGTTAGCATCCCGTATTCGCCGATGCATTCGCCCTGTGTATGCAATGCGACAGGTAGTTCTTGTCCTGCCTCGTTTGTCATGGACTGTGCAATGCTGCCTTCAAGAATGCAGTAGAGATCACGCCCATACTCGCCCTCGTGAAAGACGTATTCGTCTGGTCTACGTACACTCAGATGTGAGGACGCGAGTAGATGTAAGAGATAGGTATCCGGTACCATACGGTCATCAGAGAATATACGTTGTTCGCGTAGTCGTGCCAGAAGCAGGGGAAGTGTCCAACCTGCTGGTACAACATGCGTAAGATGTTGTGGCTCAAGACCCTCTTCCCACGAGGGGCCAAGACGTTGTTTGAGTGAGAGCATCAGTAGGTCACGGTGATTGTCAACTGGACAGACAGGCACGCATGAACCGCACATCACACACTCATGAGTGAAGCGTGCAACATGTGGCGCAACCTCCGGTGTCGCAGTGGCGGAATTAAGGTCCGCAATGCTTACCTGCGAAGATAGGGGAACGGGGCAGACACGCATACAGCGATCACAGCCGATACACATGTCAAGCTCGAACTGTACCTGCTTCTTGGCGAATGTTTGTGTGTCGGTACGATGCGTCAAGCCAGTTACACGGTGCGTCTGTAGATCATTGTTACTTTTCGTTGCCGCACGTATCTCAAAGCGAAATTGAATATCCCCGAAACGAAGCGTGTCTTGTGGCTGTAATGGATGAACATTCTTCCCCGTGAGCCGCACATTGTTAAGAAATGTACCATTCGCACTGCCTGTATCATACAAGGCATACTGCCCATCTTGTATACGTAGGATTTCGGCGTGTTGACGTGACACGGAGCGATGCGCGATATTCACCGTTGTGTCTGGACTACGACCGATAGCGATGCGTTCTTTGCCATGTTCAAAGGTAAGGCGTGTCTCGGCAAGTGTAACGGCTATCTCAGGATGCGGGATAGGTATCAGCACGGCGTCTACCTCTTGTTGTGCATCAAGGTACTCGTCAAGCGAGAAGTCTTCCGCGAAGAGACGCTGGAGCACGGGTGCGAGGCTTATCCGTTGCTCAATCGCACGCTTAAAGGCGAGTGCGTTCTTGCGCTCACCGAGGAAAAGCAGACCCACGGGAACACCATGTTGTAGTAGCACCTTGCGATAACTGCGCGGTCCGGGTGGAGCGATCACCTCCTGGAACCGAGTCCCATGTGTAGGCTGTGTGGTAACGCCGATTGAGACAAAATCAAGGCCACACAGGAATGTCGCATTATAAAACGCTTCTGCCAGTGCAGCTTGTCGTCCCTGATGCAACATTGCATATGCTGCGGTTTGCGCCTGCTGAATGGCTGGATACCATTGACCGATTACACGTGTTTTACCAGTAAGTGGGTCAGTTGTTTCGATGACATCGCCTGCCGCATAAACATCAGGCATATTGGTGTGCATAGTTGCATCTACCTTGATGCCGTGTCCACAGGCGATACCACTTTGGCGCACGAAATCTATGTTGGGTTGAATACCGATTGCTATTAACACGATGTCACATGGAATATGTTTCCCGTGCGTCGTGACCACCTCGCGTACCTGTCCATCTTTCCCTAGAATTCCAGCAATCTCTTCGTTTGTTTGGACATCAATACCGAGACGACGCTCTTCTTGCAATACCATATCGGATGCTGTCGAGTCCAGCACATCGGACCAGAGTGTTTCATGCCGCAACAGGTGTGTCACTTCGTAGCCCAGATGCACTAACGTCTCGGCACTCTCCAATGCCAACGTGCCACTACCACACACCACAATACGTCGCGCTGTGTGTAAACGCTGTACAATACGTTGATAATCGGCAACAGTACGAAGCGTGCTGACTCCTGCTAATGTAATGCCGGGACAGGTAAGCTGATGCGCTTGTGCTCCATGTGCCAGGAGTAGTTTGGAATAGCCAATAGACTGTCCATCTCTCAGTTGAACTGCGTGTTGTGTAGGATGTATTGCTACGACTCGCCCCGGTACAAAACGGATGCGTTGCTGCTTATAAAATGTGGACGGACGCGCCCACAATTTTTCCTCCGGTACATGTCCACCGAGATAATCTTTCAAGGCTGGACGATAGTACACCGGAAATGGTTCATCCGCAATGATGGTAATTCCACACGTAGCATCTTCGGTACGAAGGGTTTCGGCAGCCGTTACACCAGCAATACCATTTCCAATAATTACATACTCTGACTGCTTACCCAACGAAAAACTCCTTTTTGACAATAATATGTTGTGTACGTTAAATATTACATTTGATTGGTTGTAGGGACCGATTTATAACGTCCTTGTCGGCAATCGAAATGGCACAGGACGCGATAAATCGGTGC
>CAXTWV010000371.1:0-4833 GCA_964248005.1 uncultured Ktedonobacteraceae bacterium
TATAGTAGGGCTAGCCCCTGGTGGGCGTCCGTTGCCTAACTTTTAAAAATCTCTTTCTTCCTTGAGAATACAGAGATATGATACAATTCAAGTGAAAGCACAAAGGCGTGTCGCTAGCTCTTTGTTTATTTCTGAGAAAAGGATTGCTTTTTATGGAAGAACAGCATGACCGCGCTGAAAAAGATGCTCCGTTACGACGCGATATTCGCACGTTGGGCGATGCGCTTGGTCTAGCGATACGGCGGCATGGTGGCGATATGATGTATGACACGGTTGAACAGTTGCGCCATGCCTGTAAACGTCTCCGCGATGACAGCTTCCAGTTGAGCAAGGAGAGCGCAAACACACACTTAAGGGATGAGATAGCCGCACTCGATCAGGAGATTACACGTGTCGTACAAGAGTGTAGCCTGAATACTGCTATCGGCGTTATTCGCGCCTTTACCGTCTATTTTCATCTCGTCAACACCGCGGAACAGTATCATCGCATTCGCCGCCTTCGAGTACATGAGCTACAAGCAACCTATACTCCGCCGAGAGGTTCGCTCTCTGGTCTGGTTTCCTTCCTCAAACAAAATGCTCTTGATGAACCAGCCGTTCAACATCTACTTGATTCTCTTTCTATTGATCTCGTCTTCACAGCACATCCTACTGAAGCCACACGACGTAGCTTGATTACGAAATCGCTTCGTATCACTGAATTGCTGGAAGAGCGTGATTTTAAGAAAATGACGCCACGTCAACAGGCACAATGGCAGCGCGAACTGGAAAGCATCGTTGCGTTACTATGGCGGACCGATGCAGTACGACAAGTGCGTCCAACACCCGTTGATGAAATCAAAATGGGTATCTATTACCTTGATGAGGTGCTATACGATGCCCTACCAGACTTGTACGAGGAATTTGAGGAGATACTCCATAGGACGTATCCCTCTGTAGAGGTACCATCGTTTCTGCGTATGGGGTCATGGATTGGTGGCGATCAAGATGGCAACCCATTTGTCGGACCAGAGACACTGCTAGAAGCTCTAAACTTGCAACGCGGCTACATCATTGAGCACTATCGCTCCACCATTCAACAGCTTGCGCAGGAGTACTCGCAGTCGCTGAATCACTTACAAATCACCAATGAACTACGACAGTCGCTACAGCAGGACGCGCAACGCTTACCAGCATATGAACGAGTCTTTGGTCCCCCAATGGCATTAGAGCCATATCGCCACAAATTCTCCTTTATGTGGAACCGTTTGGAAGCGACAAAATCCTATACGCCTACGCTCAACACGAGTACCTTCTTGCAGTCTCAAAATGAACAAGTGGAAACGGAAACATTTCCCATAGCATATGCAAACGCAGAAGAGTTGCTTACTGATTTACGTCTTGTGCAGGCAAGTCTCCTTCACGATCATGAGGATGATCTTGCACATGGACAACTCTCGAAGTTGATACGACAGGTCGAAATATTTGGTTTTCACTTTGTCGCTCTTGATACACGACAACATAGCGAACGTCACGCTACGGCACTAGCCGAAATTTTACAGGTTACAGCGTTACAGTCAGAAGACTATACGAAACTCGATGAAGACGAGCGCATTGGAGTCCTTGAGTATCTGTTACGCGATCCACGCCTGCTGACCAACGCTGATGTATCACTTAGTAAAGCAACACGTCACATTCTCGATACCTTTCACGCTATTCGGCAAGCGCGAGAAATATTCGGAGAAAAGGCCGTTACCTGCTATATCATCAGTATGGCAACAAGCTTGAGCGATTTACTAGAGGTACAATTCTTCTGCAAAGAAGCGGGCATCAACAACTTACCAATCGTGCCCTTGTTTGAGACCATCAGTGATCTACGTTCTTGTACAACGATGTTGGAAAGAGCCTTCACTCACTCCGATTATCAACGTTATCTTCACCAGTGCCATGACCAGCAACAGGTCATGCTAGGTTATTCCGATAGTAGCAAAGATGGCGGTATCCTGACCTCTGGCTGGGAACTGTACAAAGCACAGGAGCGTGTGGCTGCGCTGGGAAGACAATTTGGCATTGGTATTACCATGTTTCATGGACGTGGCGGAGCAATTGGACGCGGTGGTGGCCCCATTTATGAGGCTATTCTCGGTCAACCCCCACAAACGGTCAATGGACGCATTCGTATTACTGAGCAAGGCGAGATGCTCTCATTCAAGTATGGACTGCACGAGATAGCTATCCGCAACATGGAACTGGTCGTCGCAGGTGTTGCGCAATCAAGCATTCCCGAAACGCTACTTACAACGACTCAAGCGGAAACGCCGGAAGCGTGGATACAGACGCTGGATAGTCTTTCAGAGAGAGCCTATGCCCAGTATCGCAAGTTCATTTATGAGGACCCTCATTTTGTGCATTTTTTTGAGGAGGCAACTCCTATTCTTGAGTTAGGCTGGCTCAATATCGGTTCTCGACCAGCACGCAGAACAACAGGTCATAGTATTGAAGAGTTACGCGCCATTCCATGGGTCTTCTCATGGATGCAGAGCCGCTACGTCTTACCAAGCTGGTACGGAGTTGGCACTGCGCTAGAAGCATATCTAGCAGAAAATCCCTCTGTGCATCTTGCACAACTGCAACAAATGTATTCCGAGTGGCCTTTTCTACGCGCCTTCCTCGATAATATGCAAATGACCCTCTCGAAGGCTGATATGCATATCGCGCATCACTACGCTCTGCTGGTTGATGATGTGGAGTTGAGGCAACATATAGATACAGCAATCCAGCAAGAATATGAGCGTACAGAACGCGCTATTCTCCGTATCGTTGGAAGTCATGCACTCCTCGATCACACCCCTGTCTTGCAGGAGTCTATTCGGCGGCGCAATCCCTACGTTGACCCGTTGAGCTACTTCCAAATTATGCTATTACGACGCCTACGCAAACTTGGCGGTCCACTATCGCTTCCGCCAGAACAGGAAGAGAAAGCAAGCAGTGAGGAACAAGAACGCGCCAAGTTGACACACGCGGTCCTGCTTACGATTAATGGAGTAGCGGCAGGGGTGAGAAATACGGGGTAGGGACCGATTGATCGCGTCTAAAGATGGGGGCGGAGGGGCAACACGTCGGCAATGATACCTTGCGCCAACGTATCCCCCTCCGCCCCCTTTGGACGCGATCAATCGGTCCCTACAGTTACCACTCCTCATAAATAGACGTTACTGCAATATGGCCCCTAAATATACAGAGGCTACTCGTTGTGTTGATAGCAAAGGTATTTTTCCCATTCAAGGCACTATGTAAGGAGTTTTTTTAACTGTGAACGATAGAGAGCAAAACAAAACAGACGAACTTTCGTGGGGGCATACCTATTTGATGTGTCCACCAGATTATTTTGGCGTGTTCTATGAAATCAATCCCTGGATGCATACTGATGTTGCACCTGATAGAGACCTTGCACAAAGACAATGGCACGACCTTGTGGCAAATTTGAGGCAAGCGGGTGCGACGGTACACACGATGGAAGCGGTTGATGGTTTGCCTGATCTTGTATTTACTGCCAACGCTGGACTGGTGAACGGGAAAACGTTTATTCCGAGCAGGTTTACATGTCCAGAACGCCAACCGGAGGTGCCATATAACAACGCGTGGTTTCGCGCACATGACTTCGAGGTTTCGGACTTCTCGGATGATACTAAACTGTTTTTTGAGGGTTGTGGCGATGCGTTTATTGTACGTAATACACTCGTCGCAGGCTACGGTTTTCGTTCTGACCGCGCGTCACATGCGGTACTTGCGAAAAAATTAGGGGTCGAGTACTACTCGGTCAAACTTGTTGATCCACGACTCTATCACCTGGATATCAGCTTTTGCCCACTTGACGACCTTCATGCGATTGTCGCACCCGATGTCTGGAGCCGCGAGAGTTTTGCTGGCCTTGAGCATCTTGTACCAGAGCCGCTTGTACTTGAACTTGACGAGGCGTTAACTTTCTGCGCTAACTCAGTTGTTGTCGGCAAAACGATTGTCATGCCCCATTGCCCACCGCGCGTGGGTCGTATCCTAGAAAAATGGGGCTACGACATATGCGTATCCCCGGTAACAGAATTTCTTAAAGCGGGCGGCGGTGCGCGGTGCCTTACCTTAGCCCTTGATGTTTCCTATCAGAAAAATCACGAATAAACTTTGGCAACAGTAGAGCGTGTGACGAAAGCGCGATAATCCAAAGCGCAATCGTGATACGGTTACTAAACTTATTCGAGAGCGTATTCTTGGACGCAACACTGTTTGTGTTTGGCGTGTCTGTCATTGTTATATCTTTTCCTATCTTGATAATGTTGTTAATCTCTTGGTATCTCTACTCGTTAAAACAAGGAAGCGAGCTAATTTCATCCTGCACTGAATGCTTTTAGTGTATTTTTAACACTAATACTATCTACTACAGATTGTAGCGTGATAGAGGTTACAAGAACAAGGGAAAATGGAAAAGAGTCTCATAAAGTGGTGCAATCGGCTCAGCGGACGGGCCCACATTATGAGACTCTTTTCCATACACTAACCGAACAAAGAGGATTTGTTCTTGTTGAGGATTACTTCACGAATAAACAGTGGAATAAGAATAGCATGTGAACTTAGGGCAATACCCCATAGCACAAGCGTCGTAATGTTCGCGGGATGATTATAGATGTGTTTGTTATCATTCACATGCGAGGTCACTCTATCAAGAACGGAAGCCATTACTGTATCTCCTTCGCATTATTATGCTGATCAATTGTATTTTTACTGAATGGAATGTATCATATATCTAAACAAGTGTCTCTATCATCACGGAAGAAGAAAGCATACAGTTTCATTTTCACA
>CAXTWV010000372.1:0-4825 GCA_964248005.1 uncultured Ktedonobacteraceae bacterium
TGCCTATGCCGTTCTTTGCTATTTCCATCAGACTAAGATTCTTGTTTTGTGCTCGTCCCATAGATCATATCGGACAACTCTTTACGAGTGCGCTCGATAATGCTACGAAGTTGTGCAAGTTGCTCAGGATTCTCGAATGTCTTGCGTCCTGCGATTATAAAGAGACGCGCAACTTCTGCTGCCTCACCGCGTAACGCTTGCATCTCTGGTCTGCCGCCAGGACCGCCATGTCCACCAGGACCAAAGCCGTGCCTACCACGAGGTCCTGCGAACTCTTCGCCCTTCTCTTTGCGCTCAGCGAGGGCCGCACGACCAGCATCGGTAATGCTGTACACCTTTTTGCCCTCAGTCTCATTGACTGTGACAAAGCTACGGTCTTCGAGCAATTGCAGTGTAGGATAGATGGAACCCGCGCTTGGAGCATAGAAGCCACCAGAGCGTTCTTCTAATGCCTTAATCATCTCATAGCCGTGCATAGGTCGCTCTTGTAGCAAATCAAGCAAGGCAAACTTCACGTCGCCACGCCCGAAGAAGCGACGACCTTCTCCCTGACCTTCAGGACCGAATGGGCCACCAGGACCAAAAGGTCCACCAGGGCCGAATGGTCCGCGTCCACGTCTCATCTCAAAGAAGCGTGGATCGGGTCCAAATCCAAAGGGGCCACGGCGTCCGAAGAAGCGTGGACCACCACCAAAGGGACCATGATGTCTGCCAAAGGGACCGCGAGGGCCACCAAAACCTCTGCCACGGAATCCGCGTGGACCTTCGTCATCTTGTAACCACGGAGGTGTCCAGCCGCCCCAGTCTCCACCTTGAAATGCAAATCCTCTATTCATTCTATCAAACATAAGTATTGTTTCCTTTCTCTTACGATACAATGCGATATATCGTTACTAGAAGTATACCGATATATCGCATTGTTGTCAAGCCTAAAACCAACGAATATTTTAGCTACGGAAAAACTCGTTTTTTCTTAGATTCCTCTCTGCTAAAAGCGTTATGAAGCACGTTTAGTTCGATATATCCCTTTATAAAATGCGTTCGTTCTGACTACTTTTATGGGGAAATCTTCTATGAAGCACAGTATGTATGGGGTGTTGAATGTCTGATTTAGAAGGCGTGATGCTGAGTGACTATCTACTCATGCAATGTATTAGTAAAGGCGGCGTGGCTGATGTCTATCGTGCGCGTCAAGTGATCGACCATAGTACGAGTGCAGAGCATCTCGATTGGAAAATTGGTGAGAGGGCGGTAAAAGTATTTCGCCCTAGCTATGCACAACGTGAGTCATTCCGTGACTATTTTATGGTCGAAGCAGAGAAGATTGGACAATTCTCTCATCCCAATATCCTTCCGTTTCTCGAATACGGAGAGGGTGACGACTTACTTTATCTCGTAACGCCCTTCATGGCAAATGGAACGCTTGACGATTTGTTGCAACGCGTCGGTGGACACTTTTCAGCAATTCAAGCCTTGCCTATTATGGAACAGTTATGTGGTGCTATTCAATATGCCCATGATGCTGATGTGCTACATGGCAACATCAAACCTTCCAATATATTTATTGCACCTGATGGACACGTGCTGCTCTCTGATTTTGGTATCGCGCATGGCTATGATGATAGCCAGCAATCGTTAACGCGTGTCGGTTGGGGTTCGGCAGAATATGCCGCACCAGAGCAATCATTGGGAGTGTTACGTCGTCCGAGTGACGTGTATTCGCTCGGCATCTTGCTTTTTCATATCCTCACTGGCTCTACCCCTTTTACTGGACAGACACCTGTAGAAGTGTTGCTCAAGCATGTACGCCAGGAACCACCATCCGCGCGTAGCTTTGTATCAAGCATCTCCGATGTTGTTGACGACGTGTTGCAAAAAGCGATGCGTAAGCGTTCTGATGATCGTTTTGCCTCTGCTGAAGAGTTCTTGCACGCATTTGCCTATGCTGTAAACGTAGCTCCTATTGCATCGCCAGCGTCACGTGCTATTCCAACTGTCAAACTCCAGCCATTGTACGCTACAACAAAAACGAATCCTCTTACTCCTCCTCCTGTCCTTCTTCCAGAACCTCTTGAGAGTCCACAAACACCCTTTCCAGTGGAGAATACACCTATTCCTGCTGCTACACCTCGAACAAGAGAAGTTTCTTCATCGTACATGCCACCTCTCTTTGAAGAATTTTCTCCCTCTTTGGATAATCCTCTGCTTGAAGAATCAGATGAAACTGAGGTGTTCACGAAGCACTTTCTCACTGAGCATGATGAACGCAGTGAGTCGCTTTTCTGGTCAGTAGACCCCGCTGAGTGGTCTCCAATTGCGAAGGAGACGGAGGAAAATGCTGAGTCTGAGGTGCCATTTACCGCGAATGACTATTTGCAGAGTAAACCACTTGTGCTCGCCATGCCTGAGGAAGTGGCCCAAGAGCAGAAGATTGAAACATTCCAGGTGCGTTTGAAAAAGTTATTACCACTACTAGTGGTATTGCTTCTACTCTTAGGACTACTTGGAGCTATGCTCTCTGCGTTTTTCTATCCAGCAAGTAAGCCAGGAACCTATAAGGGAACCTACGTAACAAGTTGTTGTGTAAGTTATCGAAGTGTGCGAGTTTGATGATCGGTTAAAAATAAAATAGTTGTATGATAGGTATCTAAAACCCGCCTCGTATGCCATCTGTGTTGTACTAAATAATCCTGTTAAGACATTGAAGCTGAGTACCGTAGTGTTGCTAAGCGCGAATAATAACTATGGTTCGCGAGTGTCCAGAGCGTTTGAAAAAGCGCTGGATCACGCTGCTCAAAATGTCTCAGTATTGCGTGTTGTCGCTCCGAACTTGCTCCACAAAAATTTCCATCAGCTAAACCGTTCAGGTCTCGTAAGGTTGTACGTAATCGTTTCTCGCTGAGCAAGGACGACATTCTATCATATTTGCTTGTCGAGAGATGATTGAGAAACGCGTCTATGAGATGGAGACTAGAGGGTGGTGGAAAGTCTTTATCAGATGGAATTAGGAGGTCGATAAATGCATTCAACTGGGTGCGCTCTTCGGGACTAAGTTCAATTTTCCGAGTGCGAGGTGGCGATACTCGCAACATCATTTCGCTCATGAATGCTCCTGTATAGGGAATGAACTGGATGCCTCTTTTACCTTCGCTTAATGGTAACATATACTCCAGAGGGATTGCAATGATTTTGGCGTGAACTATGAGAAACTGCCAAAATTTAGTTTTACGATTTCCTTCAACAAATTCTAGCACAAGAAGAGGACGTTGCATGCAGCTTATAATGTTCAAAGGTTTCCCAGGGAGTGGTAAAAGCACACTGAGCCGTGCCCTAAGCCGACAACTGCACTGGCCTTTAATTGACAAGGATGATGTGAAAGACATGTTTAGCGAGCACGTTCCTGATGCTGGTGGACTTGCTTACAACGTGATGCTCAACATTGTGCGTCGCCAACTCCTACAAGGCTTAAACGTGATATGTGATAGTCCAATGACTCATCGTATAACCTACGAACGTGTGCAACATATCGTACAAGAGACGCATGCACATCTTGCCATTATCGAGTGTTTTTGTTCCGACGAACGACTATGGAGCCAGCGCATCAATGCGCGTAAAACTTATGGTCTACCAGCACATCATGTGATTGAATGGGAAACGTTGCAAGCATATCGTCGTCAACAGCGTACCGAGGCCAGTTTTCCCATCACACATCCTCACCTACTTGTAGACACTGCCAGACCACTTGTCGTATGTCTCGCGGAGGTTATTAAGTGGTTGGAGCATCTTTCATATTTACATACAGAGTAGCTTAGTGGAAACAGATTGAGAAAAACAACAGAGTGCTATCTATTTGTATGAAGAGATATTACTCAGTGTGTCATCCAATTAGCTGATATTTTTCTAAAGGATAGTGCTTTATACTTGTCTTGATGATACATAATTTGAGCAACTTATAAGTTGGTATGTACGAGAAAGATGAGGAAAATTATGACTAGATTAGAAACTGGCTTTGTAGAGTCAAACGGTACGAAGCTGTACTACGAAATGATGGGTGAAGGGCATCCACTTGTACTTATTCACGGCGGATATATGGATAGGCGCATGTGGGATGACCAGTTTGCTGTGTTTGCTGAACGCTACAAGGTAATTCGCTATGACGTGCGAGGCTTTGGTAAGTCAGAACTGCCACAAACGTCTTATGCTGATAGGCAAGACCTTTATAATTTGCTTACCTTCTTAGGGATCAAAAAAACATACTTGCTTGGCTTATCACTAGGGGGTGTGATTGCGCTCGACTTCACATTAGAGTATCCCAATATAGTAGGTGCTCTGCTACTCGTGGGTTCACCTATTGGCGGTTATCCGAATGAACTGATGTTTAGTGCTGAACAGCTACAGAGGCAGATACAGCTTTGGGGGCCATTCATGGAAGCTGCACGGGAGCGAAACAAGCCTGCTATGGTAGATGTATTGATGAATAACCCAACACTTGTTCCGTCTCCTGCATATCCCGTGGCGCGTCAGCGCGTGCGAGAGCAATTGTCTGAATATTCTTTTGTCTGGGTTCTTGATAGTGTTGCACAACAGGAACTTGCTCCTCCAGCATACGGTCGGCTCGCTGAAATCTCTGTGCCAACGCTCGTTATTGTTGGTGCAGAAGATGATGCTCAACTACACAAAAGTGCTGACAAGTTAGTACAGGACATTGTTGGTGTGCAAAGAGTCATCATTCCTGAAACACACCACATGCCAAACATGGAGAAACCAGATGCGTTCAACCGTATTGTACTTAGTTTTTTAGATGCACTATCCTAGCGTAACAAGT
>CAXTWV010000373.1:0-4823 GCA_964248005.1 uncultured Ktedonobacteraceae bacterium
GGTGCGGTTCTCATTTTGCTTTCGGTGATATTGGCAGTCGTGGGCTTTTTCTATTTCCCCAAGTCGGAGCTTTTCTATGATATAGGGTTTGCCGTGTTGGGAGTTCCTGCCGTCGTTGCTAGCATCCTCTTCGCGATCCACCGGATGAGGACAGAGAAAAGGTGACGCGTCTGTACGGCTTGCGTCTCCACCTTGTACCGTGTCTGCTTCCCTTTCCATATATTTGGAGACCATAGACAAAAAGTCAACAAATGGCAAGCGATGAGAGGAGACACAAAATTTCTTTAGTTTTATAAAGACAAAGTGTTTTCGTCTTCTCTAGTAGAGAGTAATTAACCTAGCTTACCTAATTTGCATGGTAAACCTACTGGGGTATTTTAGTAGGCTTCTCTGTTTTGCTACAGCGACCCCCCACAAATAACTATAGGAATTGCCAATAGTAGCAAACAAGTCGAAGGAATTCTGAGTATAAAAAGGACAGGGAAGGATATCTCCATCTGTTTTCACCATCGAAAAGAAAGGATGATGTCATATGCCCGATAAATCACTCACGACTGAGCAGGTTCTGACCCTGCTCGCAGAAGCGTCACCACGCCTTGCCGCGCTTACCATCGATCTGACGCCAGCTCAATTACGTACTTCTCCTAGCCTCAATGAGTGGTCCGCGAACAATGTGCTTGCCCATATCCGTTCATGTGCTGACGTCTGGGGCAAATGCATCTTGACGATACTCGCCGAGGACGCGCCGACAATACGGGCTGTCAATCCTACCACCTGGATCAAGCAAACGAACTATCCCGAACTGGATTTTCAGTCCTCGTTGCGCTCCTTTGCCTCACAGCGTGCCGAACTCCTAGCAGTCCTGCAACCATTGCCGAATGAAGGTTGGCTACGTAAAGCAACAGTGACGGGGGCGGGAAAGGTACTTGAGCGGACCGTGCTGTTCTATGCGCAGTGGCTGGCTCGTCATGAACGAACACACGTCAAGCAGATCGAACGGCTCGCAAACGTAATACATGGGTAGCAACGGACGCCTCTTGAGAGAAATCTAAGTTCTATCCTCATACCTTTTATATTTTGATCGCGGTAATCAACGAAGCCCCTGGAGTAACCAATCTATAGCTTTTCACTTCCCCCAAGCCTGCCTCCTCTAACCAGCCTTTTACGGTTGGGAAGGGATAGCAGGTGCCACCTATGGTAGTGACGGTCAGTGCCATGAATTGCACCATTAACGAGGCCAATTTTGAGCCATGTGTCTGGTCGGTGACCTGATCGACATAGACGAGCATTCCGCCGGGCTTCAGTGTTTTGGCCACCTTTGTCAGAGTTGCTTGATTGAGTTCTGGTTGCAGCAGGTGCGCGATATGAAAATAGAGTGCCACATCGAATTGTGCCGCAAGCTGCTCGGAAAAATCATCTTGTACGATATCGGCACACAGAAAGCTCATACGCTCTTCGAGTTTCATGACCTTTGCAGTGCGTTTTCCCGCGTCTATGCCTGCCTGGATGTCCATAATGGTTGCATGCAAGCGTGGATATTTGCGACAGAACAGTACACTATAGCCAGCATGCGAACCTCCTACATCTAAGAGTTGAGTTGCCCCTTGTGGCAAGTGTATGTGGTTACTGATATCACTTCCTAAGGCGGTCGCAAGCGAGGCAAGGCCAGCATAATGTCGCGCCAATAATCGAGCGGTTTCAGGATTGTTCGCATCTTCTCCATAGGGCATATGCATAGCTTGTTTGTTGGTACGCACAACCTCTGGCATGGAGTCCCAAATCGCGACGATATCAGGACTATGAATCACATAAGGCGCGATACTAATCGGCGAACTGCGCGTAAGCCAACGTCTTGCCATACGTGTATTGCTATAGATACCATCCTTCTGCTTAAGATAGCCAGACGAGACAAGGAGTTGTAGGAGTAACAGTAGACCTTGTGGGTCACAATCCAATCTCTCTGCCAATACCTCTACCGTCAAACCACCTCGAATAAGTGTTTCAAACAGGTCAAGTTCACAAGCGGTAACAAGCACCTTCGCAATCCCTGCTGCTAGAGGTGTATCGAGGAGTGGTGTGGGAAGCACATTGAGACGCGCTAAAATGTTTTCGAATACAGTGAGACGTAGTGGCATTAGATCAGCACTCCTATCAACCAGCCTGCGGCAAGGATGATACATGTCGAGACAACAATATAAAAATAGCGTTTACCTGTTCTCACAACACTGCTTGGTCGAAAGAAAAGGAACAAACCCAATGCTACTACTCCTGTAACGGCAAGCGTTGGCAGCACAAGTTGTGTTTGAGCAGGAACAACATGAGCGAATGTAAGTACGCCTATTAAGAGCATACTAAAAATAAGAAGGAGAGGACAAGTGATATACACACCTTGCACACCCAACACAACAGCAAGTGTGTGCGCACCATTCATAGCATCTTCCTCAATATCGGCAAGAGCGTTCGCGAGGTTGAGTGCAATGCCGAGTATAGCCGCGACAGGTACAAGCCACAAGATTACAGGTAAGACATGTCCGACACCGAGGAATGCATACAGAGGGATGAGCGGAATGGCGAGCGCGAATACAATGCCGCTCAGCGGTGTTGATTTGAGTCCAAGGTTGTAACCTTGTCCAAACGCAAGATACAGGCATGAGACAAGCAATGCAAGTGGATTGAGAGGCAGCAAAAGAAGGACCATGACAACGATCATGAGAAGCCCGAACAGCAATGCTTCCTGTGGACGCACCAGACCTAGCGGAATAGGTTTATGCTTCTTGCCAAGCGTATCGAGGCGACGATCACAGTAGTCGTTGAGGGAAGCAATGGAGAGCTGCATAGCCGTATGCGCGGCAACAACAAGTATGATGATACCCCAATTGAAATGAGGCCATGCCGCCACGAGCACGAAGACCGCAACAGCAATTGTGTGAAAGAGCACTGGCACAGGATGGCTTAGCAGGTAGAAGCCATAAAGCGTTTCAACGGGGCGACGACGCTTGACGATTTGCATACTCTACCACACGGGAAGCTTGTGGCTAATCGCCTTGAACCACTCTCCACGCATCTCGTTACCAGCCAACGCAAGTGTAATACAGACGCCAAGCAATGTGCCAAGCACCCAAAATGCAGCATTTAAGGTGCCGCTATTCGTACTTGCTAGCATTTGTATCATCGAAACGGCGGCTTGCGAAAAATGGTTCAGCACACTGGCAAATGGCAAGCTCGCACGTAAACCCGGTTGGTCAAGCAGAATGCCAAGCATCGTCACCGTCGCCAGAACAACGGCAGCCAGAATTTCTTTCAATGATGGACGTAATGGGATATAGGCTTCGCGTGCAACCTTCTCGCGTTCACGCTGTTGTACATCAAGTGCCACACGTCGCATAATATTCTTCGTGAGATCAGCGGGTTCTATCACAGGCTCCGTACTCTCTAACGCTGCTGCGATCTCTTCCAGTGCCACCAGTTCGCCTCTGCATTCTCCACAGCTAGCAATATGAACTTCAAGCGGATGTATCTTTTCCCATGCAAGTTGATGATCTATGTATAATTGCAATTGTTGAGTAGCTTGAGAACATCGCATTAATGGCCTCCCGATGGTGTATTTTGCTCTGGCTCGAACGCTTGCAGCCGTTCTTTGAGCAGGTTACGTGCGCGAAACAAATGTGTCTTGATAGTGCCAATAGGCATCGCCAGGATTTCCGCCATCTCCTCATACGTCTTCTCTTGCAAGTGCCGCAACACTAACACAAGGCGGTACTTCGCGGGAAGAGCCGAAAGTTGCTCTCGTACAAGTGTCTGCCGATCATGCGCATCAATTTCGGTGTCTACACGCGTTTCACTGTCTGCATCCTCTAAATGTTGCTCGGCCTGTATCGCAGTCTCTAACGCTTTATCACGTTTATGCTGCTCTACTTGTTTCAAGCAACAGTTATACGCAATGCGATAGAGCCAGGTGGAAAAACGCGCATCACCACGAAATGAGGGCAGACCTTGCCACGCCGCAAGAAATGTTTCTTGCGTCACTTCATTCGCCTCGTCATACTGTTGTAACATACGATAGACGAGGTTGAATACACGATGCTGATGACGCTGCACAAGCAATGCAAATGCGTTCTGATCGCCGTTTTTGCTCGCGGCAACAAGTTTCACATCATCTTGCTCGGTCACATCTTTTGTGACCGACGTGTTATTATATGAAAGAGACATCCCTATACTCTGTAACGGATGCGACTGATATTCACTCATACATTCTCTTAGAGGACTACTACACGAAAAATGTTTCATTCGTGAAACAACATCATTATTTTCTGTATCATATCATATATACGTATCATAGCATGAAGAGGTATTACGATGTTCTCAAATGCATTTCTTGTTCTTTTGGGGTGGCTGATGGCTCTTGCTATCTTCTTTGGCTTTATTGTCCTATTACGTTATCTACACCATAAAGAGCGTATGGCACTTATCACGCAGGGAATTCATCCGACAACGCAACGCAATGAAGACCCACAACGCCTGATACGCAGTCGGCGCATGTTGCGAGCAGGACTGATTATCGCGATGGTCGGCCTATCGCTCACAGTGGGACTCTATCCAATAGGATTTTTCTTGCCAGCCTCACTCGCGACGCCCTTTCATCTCGGTCCCTGGCTCCTTCCTGGCCTTATTCCGCTTGGCGTTGGTATCGCCCTTATCGTGAGTTATTACTTAGAGCAAAACGCACAAGGGCCACAAACAACGCGCACTCCAGAAGATGCCAGCAAAGAAAATATAACGCCCCTGAAAGAACACCTCGACAAGAAACGCCAAGAATCATAATC
>CAXTWV010000374.1:0-4814 GCA_964248005.1 uncultured Ktedonobacteraceae bacterium
CTACAGAGGTTCCACAACCATTTTAATTATCATCGTATATTAAGATCGCACGTTCTCTCGTCGTTTCTCAGATGGTGTTGTATGCCTCACCAACGGAATCACGGGAGCGATCAGATCACGGTGGAGGCAGCGTAACGCGCTCTGGCTATCTTTATCTTCCACAATCAAGGTGATACCGAGTTCGGAGGCACCCTGTGTGATAACGGGAATGTGCTCACGCGCAAGGGCAGTGATAGCCCGTGCCGGACTCATCGGGTCAACGGTAAAGCCGGAGCCGATACAGGCACAAGCCGCAAGTCCCTTACGACTACGCACACGCCAATCGCCTGTTTTCATGTCATGTTGGAGCAATTCCACAACAGACTCAAGAGCTTTTTCCTCGACCATAAACGAGAGGTGATGGCCTGATGAAGAACAGATGGCAACGGGTGCGGCACCTGCACGTGCGGCAAGTGCGAAAACTTGACCCGCGTTCTCAGGTGCTCCAAACAGATCGGTACTTTCAACGGTGACAAGCGCGAGATTTCTACGAATGGTGATCGCGGAAGCACCACTTTGCGCGTTGCCTACTGGTCCAACGACCGTTCCCTTGATATGTGGTCGGAACGTATTGCGTACACGCACAGGAATGTTACGGGTAGCGATTGGAATGAGTGTGCGTGGGTGTAGCACTTTCGCACCGAACCAGGAAAGACGTGCGGCTTCAGCATACGAGAGGTGTGTCAGCAAACGTGCATTTGCCACAAGGCGCGGGTCAGCCGTTAACACACCGTCCACATCAGTATAAATTGAGACTTCTACACAGTCCAGTGCTGCACCTATGACTGTCGCGGAATAATCAGAGCCATTGCGTCCGAGCGTGGTCACAAAGCCCGTGATGGTACGTCCAATAAAGCCTGCCGCGATTGGCACTATGCCTTGTTCGACAAGGGGGTGAATGAGCGCGTGTGCATTGGCACGTGTCTCTTCGGGTAACGGATCAGCACCGACGACAATTCCGAATGGTTGCGAACTATCAGCTTTAGGATGACTGGTGATAATCACTTCTTGGCGTACAGGTTTTGCTGCTACACCATGGTCATTAACTGCCGCTGCAACCAACAGAATTGAAAGTCGTTCGCCCCATGAGGCAACGGCGGCTGTACGCAGAAAGGTTTCTTGTCCCGACTCGACAGCTTCGCGTAGTAGTGCAATATCATGAGTCAACGCAGTCAGTGCCTCTTCGAGATCGTGTTGTAGTGCTGGCAGTTGTTCGGTATGGCGCACAATCTTCTCTGCAGCCTCAAAATGCTTGGAACGCAATGTAGTGAGTTCACTTTCGCTTTCCTCATAGGCACCGAGGCAAATGTGACGCGCAATACTTAACAGGAGATCGGTAATACCTGACATTGCCGAAACAACCACAACTGGGAACGCCTCATCGGAATTGTGCAATGTTCTCGTGATAATCTTCGCCACCTGACGAATACGCTCACCACTGCCGACCGATGTTCCCCCAAATTTCAATACGCTGACTGCTTGCTTCATGATATGTATGCTCCACAATTGTACTATCCCAATATATCTATAAGAACGTTATCTGTAGGGACCGATTTATCACGTCCTTGTCGGCGGTTGATTGTCACAAGGACGTGATAAATCGGTCCCTACAGATAACTATTTGTTACGCGTTCACTGGTTCGCTTGCACTGGCGACTGCCGCCTTCAATGCTTGATCCAGGTCGTCGATCAGGTCCTCAACCGTTTCCAGGCCGACGGAGAGACGGATGAAATCGGGCGTGACCCCTGTCTCGAACTGTTCCTCCGGCACCAACTGTGAGTGTGTGGTGCTGGCTGGATGAATGATAAGCGACTTGGCATCGCCCACATTTGCCAGATGCGAGAAGAGTTCGATATGACGAATCAACTGCTTGCCAGCTTCCAGACCACCCTTGATGCCAAAGCCAATGATGGCTCCGAAATGACCGTGCGTGAAGTATTTCACGGCGATGTCATGCTGTGGATGGCTCTTGAGACCCGGATATTGCACCCACTCCACGGATGGATGTCCCTCAAGGAACTCTGCGATCTTTTGCGCGTTCTGGCTATGACGCTCCATACGTAACGGTAGCGTCTCCAAGCCTTGTAGGAAGAGCCACGAGTTGAACGGTGTGATAGCCGCTCCGAGGTCACGCAAGAGTTGTACACGGGCCTTGATGATGTAGGCGATAGGGCCAAGTGCCTCAACATAACGTAGGCCATGATAGGATGGGTCTGGCTCTGTGAGTGACTTGAAGCGACCACTCGCGGCCCAATCGAATTTGCCTCCGTCAACAATCACACCACCAATCGAGGTGCCATGTCCACCGATAAACTTGGTTGCCGAATGTACTACGATATCCGCGCCATGCTTCAATGGCTGTATGAGGTAAGGTGAAGGTAACGTGTTATCGACGATAAGTGGCAGACCATACTCATGTGCAACGTCCGCAACAGCTTGTATATCGAGTGTGTCGAGGCGTGGATTGCCCAATGTCTCGGCGTATACCGCCTTGGTATGCTCATTTACCAGAGGACGGATGTTTTCTGGGTTGCGGCTATCAACAAAGTGAACTTTTACACCAAGCTTAGGCAGTGTATAGTGGAAGAGGTTATATGTTCCACCATAGAGGCTTGCCGATGAAATGATCTCATCGCCAGCTTCAGCAATATTTAGGATTGCCAACGTCTCTGCCGCCTGACCAGAAGCGGTTGCCAGGGCACCAACACCACCTTCAAGCGCGGCAATGCGACGCTCGAACGCATCTTGTGTCGGGTTCATAATACGCGTGTAAATGTTGCCAAACTGTTTCAGTGCGAAAAGGTTCGCGGCGTGCTCCGGGCTATCGAATACATATGAGGTTGTCTGATAGATAGGAACAGCACGCGCTCCTGTCGCGCTATCCGCTGTTTCTTGACCGGCATGCAACGAAAGTGTTTCAAAACCATAACTGCGATTGCTATTTAAAGCCATGAGAAAATTCTCCCTTAGAAAACCCTAGAAAACGCATCGGCCATTTGACCCCATTCCTTGAGAAAGGCATCGTGACCGTGTGGCGAATCAAGTTCTATATACGTCGAGTTCCCGCCGAGTGCTTTGACCTTCTCGGCGAGCCAGCGCACGTTTGCGGCTGGAAATAAGAAATCTGAACGAATGCCCACAAAGAGTGCTTTGCTCTGCAAGCGACTTAGTGCGGACTCTAACGAGGGATAACCCTCGCTGACATCATACAAGTCCATAGCACGACTAATGTAGAGGTAACTATTGGCGTCGAAGCGACGCGCAAGCGATGCCCCTTGATGATACAGGTAGCCTTCAACATCGAAGCGTCTCCCGATATCGGCGGTATGACTTGGTGAAGGAATATCGGGTCGTCGTGCAGGTTGACGCCCAAAGCGTAACTCCATGCCCTCTTCACTTTGATAGGTAATCATCGCCAACATACGCGCTATGGCGAGACCAGTTGTTGGTCCCTCTCCCGACGTATAGTTTCCACCTTGCCAGAGCGGGTCAGCCATGATTGCCTGTCGTTCGACCTCACTAAATGCGATGGCTTGCGCAGTAAGGGCTGGTGTTGCCGCGACAACCGCCAGGTTGCGTACAAGGTCGGGATAGGTGACGGCCCACTCTAATGCTTGCAATCCTCCGATAGAACCGCCCGCGACCATTGCCAGTTGTCGCACACCAAGATGCTCTAGCAAGTGACGCTGTGCGTGTACCATGTCCCGAATGGTAATCACAGGAAAGCTCATGCCATAAGCACGGCCCGTGTGTGGGTCGAGTGATGATGGTCCCGTACTACCATAACAACTACCCAGGATATTTGAGCAGATTACGAAGTAGCGTGACGTATCGAATGACCGACCGGGGCCAATCAATGGATTCCACCATGCCACCTTGGGATCGTCAGGCTGCTCTACATCATGTGCATGTGCATCTCCCGTGAGCGCGTGCGTAATCAGAATCGCGTTGTCACCCTCTGCATTGAGCGTGCCCCACGTTTCATATGCAAGCGTAACAGGACTCAACAAACCGCCATGTTGTAGCGTGAGACCATCGAATGTATACGCAGAGACGTTATGCGCCTCATGAACAGAAAGAGCAGGAGTCGCGTGCGTAGCACTGACCTGAACACGACTGCTATTGTGTAATGTCATCAAATCCTCCTTTCTATTCGCGTTTGGAGAATGATACCGCAAAAAAGGTACAAAAAACCCCTCACCCTAGCAGGGGCGAGGGGTAAACGTCTTCGCGGTACCACCCTGATTTTGTCAACGCCTCACGGCATCAACCTTTATGAGTAAGATGTAGGTACAAGGGCGCCCGCAAGGGAAACGCCCCTCCCATACGACCAGATGTGATGGGAAGCGATGCCGTGTATGGGAGGGGCGTTTCCCTTGCGGGCGCCCTTGTTTCGGCTTATAGGATATCCCTACATCTTACTCTTAGCTGTAACGTGGCTACACGGCATGGTCTATTTACCCATAGGTGTTCAACCTGCAACTCGGAGGTCATATTCAACGCTGGTGTGGGGCCGATATCGCATCAGCATCGGCTCTCTGGACCCATCCGTTTCGTTTACTCGTCCTCGTCACTGTTTCTTTGTACTCAACTTGTAATGTGCGCTGGGAATGATATCTATGCAGCTATGGAATGAATAGAGCCAATAAAAAAACCCCTATGATTAGGGGGGTAGCGTCTTCGCTCAGTCCCCTCATCTTGCGGAATACTCTCGTATCTCGCCGGAATTTGCACCCTGCATGCTTCGTTGCCTGCGGGTTGCCGGGTTTCATCG
>CAXTWV010000375.1:0-4807 GCA_964248005.1 uncultured Ktedonobacteraceae bacterium
TTTCTTTAGAATATCTTTAGGGTTTCCCATCATCATCTGAGAGTTTTTTGACGGTTTCTCTATTACACTTAGGGCAGGAACAGAATGTTGCTGCCCCTCTTAATGAAAAGGGAATTGTGTAATGGAACAAAAACGTTTTCTTCTGCCGTTTACAAACGACGTAGATGTGAAGGCTCTTCACTCCGTTTTACAATTAGCGCAAATACATAATGCGACACTTGTTGCACTTGCGCTTATTCCGCTTACAGAGCAGCAACGACCAGAAGATGTACGACTCGAACAACTTCAGCAAGCGCAGGATTTTCTTGCTGTCCTTCACACACAGGCAGACATTCATGCGGTTCGCGTCGAAGGGTATGAACTCTATACTCATGATGTCCTTGAGAGCATTTGTCACTTTACACAACAACTGCATTGTCAACGTATTTTGCTTTCATACGAAGGGGAAAAGGCACACTTCTTACACCCACAAGAAGCGCAGCAACTGCGTGCAGGAAGCACTCATCCACTCCATGTGTTGTATACGGAATCCAGGCAGAGAGAGAAAAAAGGCTTGCTTCATACACTGATGGCACAAGTAGCTGCTAGTTTCTAATAAAAATGCTGCATAACGTTGTTATGCAGCATTTTTATTAGAAACTAGCAGTTACTTGTTATCTCCCGCCACCTGCGACAGAGATGTTGTTTTTCTCTTTGTGGTCCTCCTGGTGTAGTACTGGTATACCCGTGACAGCCTGTTTGATATACAGGTAAGCAAAGCCACCTACCAACCACACGATACTGATAACGCCAGCGATAATGGTGTTGAGCTGTGAAGCTCCACCAGCCGTGATCGCGTAGTAGAGAACAGCGAAGAGCATACCAATGTTGAGTATCGCACCGAGAATGGGTGCAAGCAATGTCCCGAAGACGTTGCGTCCCGCGACACCCGCGAAGGCAATGACACAGATGATACAGGTCATGCCATACAAGACGAACGTTCCGATGTTAGAGATTAGTGTGATCTGCGTCAAGTTGTTGACATTCAACACACCATAAGAACCAAGTACAGCAGAGATAATGGTCAATACGATGACGCCCACATGTGGTGTGCGAAAACGACCATGCAAGAAGCCGAATACGGTAGGAAGTTCGGTATCTTTGCCCATCGCATAGGTCACACGTACACCAGTGTTGAGACAGGAAAGCGAAGTTCCAACAAGGGCAATGACAACCGTCGCAGCCAGGATAATCGCGAATGCAACACCATTACCGCCGAGCATCGCATCACCAATGATCTTCGCCATATCACCAATTGGTGCTGCAGAAGGCGTATTCGCAGCTGCATCCAAGCCAGAATACACCGTCTTGCCGACAGTAGCCGTGTAGCCACTGTTCATAAAGAAGTTCGCGGCAAAGTACTCGAAAAAGTAGAAGATCACGGCCTGGATAATCAACGACAGGATGACACCGCGCGGAATGTCACGGCCTGGATTCTTCGTTTCAGCTGCCAATGCGGTCGCAGACTCGAAACCGACGACGAGTAGGATCGCGATACTTACCTGGAAGATAAGGCCGCTCAGGTCGTGAGGAGTGATAACACTCAAAGCACTGGGATGGATGTAATGAATGTTCGGATGCGACGCACGATACGCAATCGCAAGAATGGAAAATATTACGAGGGACAAAATCTGAATGACATTGATGATGATGTTAGCGACGGTCGCGCCCGACACACCAATGTACGCGATACCACCGACGATAGCGGCGAAAACAACGCAGATGATGATTTCTTGCCATGGGGCACCAAAATCCGGGTTAAATGTCTGGATGATGTAGGTAATGACTAAGCCCATAAAGGCAACCATAATACCTGGATAGACCCAATAGTAGAGGTGCGAGGCCCAGCCAACTATAAATTTCGCCAAGCGTGCGAATTTGAAGTGGCGATGCTCTTCTTTGTGCAGAATAGCAGCTTCCGCAAAGTAGTACGAACTGCCCGCGCCCGCTTCAGGATAGCGTTGGGCAAGTGCCGCATACGCGATTGCTGTTAAGAGCGCAATGGCGGTTGCGACGAAGACGGAGAACCACATATTCAATGCAGAGCTGGATGGTGCTTGCAGTTGATAAGTGGTCCAGAGGAAAGCACCGGGAGCAATCAACGCCATTGCGTTAATCGTCACACCAGTGAGGCCAAGAGTTGGCACCATTTTGACTTCGGAGGATGCATCAGCAGCCATGTAGTAATCCCCTTTTCGTGTCTCATAGAAACGAATGTCAACACTTGCGGCGTCGTTACCACACAAAAAGCGCACATGGCTTTGGGTAAGAGGAGGTAACGCAATCACTGCGTTCCCTGTCCTTCTCTGCTGTATAAAGTATAGAGTTATATTGACCATAATTAATATGGACAAAATGAAAGAAGCTTACGTATAAAGATTTGTGCATCATGCACAAATCTTTATACGTAAGCTTGATAATATGGAAGGTGAGGGAGTGAATAGAGCACTTTTGCGTTTTGAATATGCACTAGATATGGGCATAATGAACATGTAGGGGTCTAATTCATAGGTATTCTCCAAAGCTTTTTCGGCTAAGCTTCATACAAAGCATTGCCTTGTGTGAAGCTATGATGAAACTTTTATCTTCTATTTTGTTCGATAATTGTTACTGCCTGAGTTACACCATTCTCAGCACGAATACGTGCTCCAAGAGAGGCAGCTTTCTTCCTCATTTCCTCGTCCGACACCGCGATCCTAATGGCTTCCGTCAGGTTGTCAACGGTCAGTTGTCGGCGTGCAATAGGTTTGGGACCGACGCCCAACGCATACACACGTTGCCCCCAGAATGGCTGATCAGCGAAAAAGGGCACGACAATTGAGGGAACGCCCGACGCTAGACCTGCTGCAGTTGTCCCAACTCCTCCATGATGTACCACCGCAGCCATACGAGGGAATAGCCACGTATGTGGTATAGAGCCTGTCATGAACACCGTCTCCGGCAACTGCTCTTTCTTCAAGCCTCCCCAACCTTCATAGAACACACCACGCTGACCCGTCCGTGCCAGAGCTTGCAAGACCATATCTGCGGTCTCCTCTGGTTTGCTACTAGACATACTGCCAAAACCAATATAAATGGGTGGTGGGCCAGATTGAAGAAAATTCATCAGGTCCATTGGAGGTTTCCATCCCGCAGGAGAGTCCAAAAACCAGTAGCCGGTGACATGGAGAGAAGCATCCCAATCTCTGGGAGGCGATACCACCTGCGGACTGTAGCCGTAGAGGACTGGTCGCTTTTGCCGCGCCAGAGAGAAGAACGGTCCCCAGAATGAGGCTGGTGGCAGATGTAAGACCTCTGCCCGTGCTTTGTTATCGGCTGAACGGAATGACAGCCACATGATTTGCTGTGTTAGGTAATGCGATAGCTTATTGACCCATTTGGTCAATGGCGACTGTGGCACTGGCGTCAAGACACTGGGAAATTCGCGTGTAGGTGCAAATGGGACTAGGTAGGCGAGCAGCAAAGGAATGCCCAATTTTTCTGAGAGAGCTTGCCCACTAAAAAGTCCACTGAGTCCACCAAGAATGAGATCGGAACCCTGACAGGCGACTAATCCCTTTTCGGCAGCTTGAACCGCCTGCTTTTCAGAGGCTTGTCTCATTTCGGAGAGAATTTTGAGCATCTTGCCTTGCTCGGTGAGGGCTTGTAGATTTTGGGCCACGGCTTGCGAGCTACCCCCTGTAGTAAAGAAGTCCAGGCCATAGTCCGTCACCAAGTCGTGGAAATCATCGGAAGACAGAATGCGTACCGTATGCCCTGCCTCCTTTAGTCCCTTGCCTAAAGCCACATAGGGCTGAACATCTCCACGACTTCCACCAGCAATGATGGTAATTTGCATAATAAGTATCCTCCTGCAACTATTTGTTACGTTGACTGCTCATCCTGACAGCAAACAGCAAATGTTGTTACTTTTATGGAACATATACTACTGTTATACTTCTCTGTCCTGTATTCCGTGTAAGATCAAGTCAGTAAGAAAATCCGGTAGTTCTTCCCATTGAGCAGGTAGAGTGTCGTCGCCCATAATGTGTTCCAGTACGAGACCAAGTATCATACCAGAAATGGCTCGGACGGTCAGTTTAGCCTTTGTCGGGCTAAGTCCCCATTGCGTCGCATGTTCTTGAAAAAACGCTTCCACAAAACTTAAAGTTGGTTCCAAGCTTTGTTTGTAGTACAGGGTTCGCAACTCTTCATTGACCATCATTTCCGAGACAACAATGCGAAAGAGAGCAAAGTTGTCTTTTTTCAGGCTTATCAAAGGAAGAGCTATAAATGTACGTATGAACATGCGAAAGTCGATATCATCGGAAGCAAGTGGAATATTTTCTTGAATGACCGACGTTTTTATGCCGTCAAAAATGCCGAGCAACAGCGCTGTTTTGTTCTCGAAGTAGTTATAGATGGTGCCGTGTGCAATACCCGCCACCATCGCAATATCTTTAATTGTTGCCGCATGGAAGCCTTTTTCAGCGAACACTTTTGCAGCGGCATCAAGAATCTGATTGCGTCGCGCAGCAATAAGTTGCGCTTGAATAGGATCGGGTGAAGTTGTCATATATTTCTTTCTGACTGACTAATCATTCATTTGGATGATTATACAGTCATTATACTGATCGAGGTGTACAATGTCAAGGGCAACAAAGATATTAAGGGTAACGGACGCCCACCAGGGGCTAGCCCTACTATACATGGCATGCAGAGCACATAAGAGAATATAGTAGGGCTAGCCCCTGGTGGGCGTCCGTTGCCTAACTTTTAAAAATCTCTT
>CAXTWV010000376.1:0-4792 GCA_964248005.1 uncultured Ktedonobacteraceae bacterium
GGACAGTTCATCATTGTTGATGGGATACAGGGACATGACTATCTGGAAGGGGGGAAATAATACACCCTGTAGAAAGCAACTAGGAAAGACTGCTCTCTACAGGGTGTATTCTCTTCTCTATGTCTTAGGACACGAGGTCGAGGGTTGGTACTTCGAGTACTCGTGCAAGTAGACGGAGATGATACGGTTGAGCTTCTTCGCGTCCATTTTCCAGGTGTGTAATTGTGTCACGGCGAATACCTGTCAGAGTGGCAAGCTGACCGAGGCTCAATCCTTTGCGCTGGCGTAGGATACGAAGTTTAGGGATACCATGTGGTTTTGTAACAGTCAATTGTTTCATGTCTTTCGTCCTCTCCTTTGAGGCATAGCAAGCATCTTGTCCAGCGTCGTTGCTGGAATAAGTGTCTGGATACATGCAAGCATGGAAACAGACGGTCCTTACATCAAGAAGCATACCAGATAGAGGACGGACTTGTCCAGTGAAATTTGTCTCTATAGTGTCTTCCAGTTTTTGCTATCATCGCTTGGGTGTTGAAGTAGGCGAAACTTGTACGGTTAACGATGGCACACCAGCACTAATGGTTTCCAAAGAAGAACCATTAGATGTGTCAGTGTGGACAATATCGTCAGCAAAAGGCCAGTTCTCGTTGTCAGATGCCACTACGACACTATTGATACGTCCAAATATATGAACAGCACGCATATCGAATGGCTGGAGGGAGTTCGCGATATCAAGCAACGCCTTTTGACCTATACCATCGCGCTGATCCCCCACAATCCAGAATATGATGCCATTGTGCTCATAGATGATCTCACTACGACCACCATAAATCCAATCGTGCGAGAATTTATTAATGCGAATCCATTGACCATCAACATAAATCGCTTGCGCGAGACCATCGCGTCCAATCTGTAAAGAGTGTGCAGCTCCAAACTGCACAACTTGGAGAACTTGACCTTGTGGTTTAAACTCACATACGGAAATTCTACCCGTACCATGAGAAGTTTCACCTTGTCGCTCATACGTGTATTCTAGCTGTATTGCGGGACCATCAGCCCAACTTTGGTCAATACTCTGATAAAGGTACATTGAACTTAACGTATAATGGTCAGGCAAAGCAAGGGGACGATGAATAGGAAACTCCAATTGTTGCTGCGCTTCTAACAACGTAACTTTTTTTGGAGAAGGAGTGGAAGCAATAGTGCCAGAGTGTGAACTTTTTGCTTTTGTAAGAGACAGGATGGGATAGCCATTTACCTGCAATACGCCACTGTGATGACCGGAGAGCAACACATCAAGACCCGATGCAAACGATGGACCTGTTGCTACCACTGTAAAAACCACGAATAGTAAACAAGCCACAAGTAATGCGAGAACCGAGCGTTGTGGCTTTACAGCGTTTTGGGCTAGCGATAAAAAAGAAACGCTTTTTGAACGAAATAAGCGACGGTGTAGCTTCAGACGCCGAAAAACATGCGCTTGCGTTTTGTGTTCTAGCCCATGTTCAATGGGCTGAAAGCGAGGATTTTCCGCTTCCATGAGCGTTTGCACGAAATAAGGAGGTAGCTCCTCTTTCTCAGGAGCGAATAGCGTCTCCATCTCCTGGGCAAAGGCTATATCTTCAGCCGTAAAATCTTCGGGTAGCCCTAGTTCCTGCCTGAGCAATAGGGAAGAATCGACACGTTGATCGTCCCATTCATTCTCAAATTCGCTCGTACTCATGTGCATGCTCCTTGAGAGCTTCGCGTAAGCTTTTCCGCGCCCGCCAGAGTCGAGTATCAACAGCATGGCGTGTTAAGCCTGTTTTTGCTGCAAGTTCTTCCGTACTGGCGAACTTAAAGTAGCGCTGATAGATCAGATAGCGTTCAAGCTCAGGCAACGTCGCCAAGGCGAGACGCAGTTCTTCGCGTCTCTCGCTCTGTTCTAGCAAAGTTTCCATATTCGACTCTGGGTGCGGAGGGAGCATCACACGGTTTTCGCTCTCATATCCACCCCAACCAAAATTCTTTCGACTTCCTGTGCCATCTGACGAAGCCCATTGTCGGTTTTCGTCAGCCGATTGTGTATTGTGTACTTGACGACGGCACAACTGCCGACGACGATCCAACGCGATATATTTAGCACGCATCGTAAGCCATGTACGTAACGTCCCGCGCCCCGGATCAAAGGAGGTAATTTCTTGCCAAACTGTAACGAAGAGGTCATTGACACACTCTTCTGCATCCTGGGCAACACCAATGCCATCCAACACCCCGCGAATAAAATAGAAAAGTTCTCGTGAATAGCGAAAGATGAGCGTTTCCAGGGCTTCTGGATTATGCTCATGCAACCCGTGGGCGAGCTCGTCATCTGACCAGTCTTGTCGCACCATCATAGCTCCTTACAGATCTCAGATATATCTCTTCATGAATAGAAGTCATTGATGGCACCTGGTTGTCGTAACCTCGTGCAATGACTGTGTGCAGTTAGAAGAAAGATATAGAGCTGATCGGTGGTACACTCGCCTTGTTCTACAAGATATACTACGTCTCATACAACGTACTTCTCTCATATGTTAAGACTTATTATTATCTTGCTTGAAACAACGAAAAATGTCAAGGTTTTAAGGCCAATTTTTTACATTTCCTTAACATTTACTCTTTGTTGTCAAGAGCTTTTTCGCTTTGCTATGATGGGAAGAGGACATTAAATGTTAAAAGGCACAAACACGGTTTCGTTCGCTACATTGGAGCGATAGAATAACTTAAGTGTTTTAGCTGCACCAGTGGGAACTTGAAAGACAACAGTTCCACTTCGAGAACTATTCGCAACAATTGAACCAAAGAAGCTACCTGTTGTGTTGGCTGGCAGTCCAAACACATCGCCTTCTGTTCCGAAGAGGGAAAAGTAACTTGGCTGATTGGTGATCGCCTTCGCACTGGTATTCTTCATCGTCATTGTCATATGTATAGCGGTAGAGTTCGCATCTGAGCCAACACCTTTGCTAATATCATTGATAATGAGAGTTCGATCTGCGAGGACAACTTGCTGGCTATGCACACCACCACCAGGGACGGGTGTTGGTGAAAGGATAACTGTCGGACCAACTCCAGGTGTACTTGCAACCGACGTAACAGCAGCAGTAACAACAACAGCAGTACTACTAGGACCTGTTGTTGCTTTTGGTGTTGCCGTTGCTTCACTGCCACTGGTGGTGGTTGCGTTACCTGAACTACATGCACTGAGTATACACAGACACAGAGCGAATGTACATAGAGCTATATATCGTTGAACATGAGGAATAACCATTGGCACATTTCCTTTTTTAGTAAGACACATGATACACAGGTAGATGAACGTCTTCTATTATCTCTATCGAGTGCTTCCAATGCAAATGAATAGGAAATTTCGGTGATTGTAAGGTAATAAAATAGGGCACGATCTCTCGCGCCCCTTGTTCTATCTACGTTACGGGATAGTCCAGGTCTATGCTACGTTGTTATGGAGCAGCTATGAGAGCAGGTACGAATTTATACGCAACAGGGCTACCAAGTCCTGTTACATAATCATAACCTGTGTGTGCATTACAGATACTGCCACAACTTCCATTGCTACCAGAGAGAATATCATGGAAATCGGTATGATAATGTGCCTTCGCGGTAGCGTAAATCTCGATATCTGCGTTCTTTAATGTGCTTGCACGGCTTTGATCGACAAGAGCAAGAACACCAGCAAACAGAGGAGCAGCAACACTTGTGCCACCAACGATGAAGAAACCCTTCTGCCCATTATAGCCAAAGCTATCATACATACTCACGCCTGTATTGGGGTCTCCAACCATAGAGACATCAGGAATACCACGCATCTTATTCTTCGTAAAGCTTGCTTGATATGTTGGAGCCTTCTCATATGCGCTGAGTCCACCGCCACTGCCACTCCATGCGGTCTCACTCACATAGGTGCCATCAGCTTGTACGTTGAGAGTTGTGCCTCCGACCGAAGTCACGTAGGGGGAGGCGGCAGGATATTGTGCGCCTGTACCGTTGTCACCGGAAGAGGCTGTGAAGCTTACGCCTTTCGCGTTCCCTGCTGAGAAAATACCATCACCAAGTGCGCCTGTCTCACTTGCAGACTCGCCACCACCAAAACTCATAGAGACAACGGTGGCACCACGCTTCGTATAGGCATCCTTTACTGCTGCATACAAGTCTCCATCGGTAGGAGTTTTAGCCGCCTCAAGAACGATGTTTGCCTTGGGAGCAACGAGATGGACCATTTGTACATCAAGATCAGTTTCTAGTGCCCATCCCTCATCGACGCTACCCACGCTGCCTTGCGGAAAGATAGATGTAATAGTAGTAGCAGGCAACTTATACGTGCTATCAAATTTGTTGAGATCGGTTTGCGCCTTAGGATTGCCATACGCATCGACAATAGCGATTGTAATACCTGTACCATCATTTGCCAAATATTTTATACCATATGCTTTGCGAAGTTGAGTAGGTGTGAGACCACCACCGCCTCCACCACTATCGGGAGAGTATCTCCGTATCTTAACAGGATGACTTACTACGTGATGCGAGAAGTCGTCCACTAGTGCTGCTTTGGTAGTCCCTCTACCAAAAACAGAAAATGCCGTGGCACAAACGGCAAGTAGTGCAAGCAGGACGAGCACTGGTGCGGTAAATTTACGCATGAAAATGACACACCCCTATTCTGACTATAATGTGTAGATGTCAATCTACGTTCAGCGATTATACTTGAGTCTATCGGATATAGTCAATTAAAATAGAGGATGGTACTATAACGACA
>CAXTWV010000377.1:0-4762 GCA_964248005.1 uncultured Ktedonobacteraceae bacterium
CCCTACAGGCGACGTATCCCCATTAATTTGTCAAATTGCATAATCGGTCCCTACATCAGGTTGTCAATGCCACACGTTATAGAGAACACAAGAGTAGGGGCACCCCGACAAACCCGGACCAAGACAAGTTTTTTTTTATAAAAAAAAAACCCCCCCCCAAACAGCTCTCTTCAACTCTTAATAAATCACAATCGACGTATCCCAGCCTGTGTGGTTATAGACCCAGCCAGCGTCGCTTTCTTGCAGGTTGATACAGCCATGACTTCCGTCGAAGTTGTAGGCCGTTGTGCCGCTTGCGTCCTGGTGCGGGAACTGAGTGCCAGGGCCGAAGTTAGCACGCCAAGGAGCATCATGTACAAAGTAGCCACCATAGTGATAGAGGATGGCAAAACTAATGGGCGTATCGGGAAACCAGTATGGTGAACTCTTGGGTTCTGCCGCCGAAAAGATGACGGGCGATCTACGGTCAAGCACAGACCATACTCCTGGCAGTGATGGCAATTCCTGCCGACCTGTTGTGACATGGTACGAGTTTATAAGCTTGCCGTTCTGGTAAACACGCATGGCTTGTTCAGCCAGTGAGACAACGAGTACCTGTTTCTTTGTGAGGTTGTAGTGGCTCAACATCTGTGTATCGGTTGTGTGCATTTGATTATATGGTGTCTGATCGTTATAATCCCGCTCGAACAGATGCAGATTAAAGAGGGCATTATTTGTCTCGGCAATTACCGCCTCAAAGCCAGCGGTTGTGTCGCTACTGGCAAGATCGCTATCCAATCCAGCACCGATACCAGCATTCATATACCCGTTATCGAGCGCATATGTATGACCATCATAAGCATCGTTAAACGGGTGTGCTTTCGCCCAGCTATCTACTTCCTGATGAAATTGCTTCACGAGATAGTGTGCGTTTCCCTGTACAAGGTCCCCATGTAGCGAGGCAATATCGGCATCAACCTGCTTGAAAAAGCCTAATTGGTCATAGACAGTCTTGGCTTGTACCACTGCCAGTTGATCAGCATTGAGTCGTTGTTGATAGGGCGTTGCGTTCACTCCGTATATCTGTAGCAAGTGGATTTGCGACTGTAGTTCGTTCAACTTGGTAATACTGACATAGGGAAACGCCTGAATTGATGTTACGACTGTCTGTTGATACTGCACGTCAATTTGTGTGTTCAAGTTTTGAAAGTCGCTAGCTTGCATCGCGCTATTAAAGAGTTGCACATCATTGATATATTGCGCTTGTATAGCCGTTACATCGAGATGTGCGTTACTCATTCGTGTAAGTGTATCGTGAAAATCTGTAAGGTTGGTATATGTTGCCGCCACGAGGCTGAGTACCTGAAGTGATTGACGCACATTTTTACTGATTGTAGCGTAATCGTTTGGTGTTTGCGCTGATGAAAGCGCGAACTGGTCCTGGCTAAATTGCGCGGCGAAGGACTGGTTTTTGCCGGCATTTTGTGTACTACCCGCCGAAAGTGCCGTCTGAAAATTCTGCATATCCTGTTGCGCCTGCACCTGAAATTGCTGTGTTACAGTGCTAATGAGTGCATTCACCTGTGAAGAGAGCGCATGATAACGTTGTGCCAGATTATGATAATAGCTTGTCGCGGACTGATGAGAAACGAGTACAAAAGGTGTATATGAATGACTCGCCTGCTGCTCCTGTGTAAGGGTTGATTGTAAAGAGACGGCAGGGACACCGATAGCACGAGCATGTTGAAGCAGTGTGTCGAGTTGTGCCTTACTTTGGCTTGCTTGCCGTTGTGCCGCGGGATCGTTATTCTGGCTCATCACTCCAAAAAGTACACTCGCAAGAATAAGTACGAGGCCGATGCCACATCCCACTCTTACCAGGAGCATCTTTTTTGAAAGCTTTTTCGCGCTTCTTTGCCTGATGCGATATTTTTCGGGTGGTGCTTCTTGTAGGGATGGCTTGACAGACTCCTGAGTCGCCTGTTCAATCAGTGCCTTCAAATAGAGCTTCTGTGGTGAGGAGAGTCGTATTGTGGCATCACTCTCTGGTTCCTGCTCTTCCTTGCCAGGACGATATTTTACCGTCTTCGTATCATCCACACTGTCCATATTCGCACCACAACGAGGACAAAAACGCTGCGTGTCAGCAGTCACAGCGGCTCCACACACAGCGCAAAAACGTTGAGTTAAGATGGCAGTCATAGTTCTCTCCTTTCCCATATTTGTCTCCTTCGCCCTAGATGTTCTTTATGAAGCTAAAAGTCCAAACGGGCAGGGAGACCGCAAGGGTCTCCCCTACATGTATGGTTCCGCGGAAATGTAGGGGAGACCCTTGCGGTCTCCCTGTTTCTCCGCTTTCATGAAGAACACCGAGAGAAAAAGAGGTCTTATGAATTAGCCATTACCTACGACAGTGCCAGCACTCATAGAGAATGGTTTCAGCTGCTCCACACCTGCACCAGAGGTATCTGTCTGCTGGTATGTGTAGCTGTTGCCAGACATCGGGCTGAGGTAGCCAGCTTTCTGCACTAATGCAGGTGCCGCACCCACTGATGTGACTAACACAGGCGTGAAGGCCCAGTTGTCGGCTGGTACAAGACCACCGATAGCACGACCTAATGCACGGTGTTCTGACTCAATGGTGGCTATCTGTCCGGCGATCTGTGCAAGGTCGGGGCGTCCCAACTGCGCAAATTCCATGATCGCGGCCAGGTATGCCGAGTCAAACACGCCTTCTAATTGCTGCTGCGTCGCGATAAAGGTCTTCAAATCGGTAAATGTTTGTGGACCTTGTGGGAAACTGAAGGTATCGGCAAGTGACTTACCACCATTAGCAACAAGAAACTGCTGGTGAATCTGCTCCTCGACAAGTGCGGCCTTCAAGTACGCGAGATTGTCACCTGTGATGCCTAATTTATCAGCATTGGCAACACCATTCGTGTAGAACGTTACCGCTAACTGCTCGGCGGTACGGGCAACAGTCAGGATGTCTACAATTGAGTCAGCCGTTTGTTGTGATGACCTGTAGACCTGTTGACTCTGTTGTGTAGTTGCATCACCATCGGGACGAGCATATCTGGCGTAAGCAGGACTGACACCTAAGATGCCAGCACCAGCAACAGCAATACCAGCAGCACCGGCGGCTCCTTTAAGGAGCATACGACGTGAGCGACGCGCCATAAACGTTGAAAACGCGTTGTTGGGGGAAGTAGATTTGGAAACTTCGTCTGGTGTATTCAAGATGAGTTCATCCTTTTGTATTCAAACAGGCTCTCGTATACTCCAAAACATGGAGTAGTGCGCAAGCCGTTATGACAAGACTCTTGTAACAAATGCCTACGTAGGAATCGTCTGAAGCGAAATGTCCATAAGGTATGTGCCTGGGGGACTTTGCCGACGCGTTCAGCAAAGTTCATGGCAGTGGGCGCACACACGATTTGAAACTATAGCTTCTTGCTTAATACTACGTCATCTTGATACAATTTGGATTACTGTATCTCTTATCACTATAAATGTGTAGGGGCTATAATTATGCGAATGAAGGCACCAAGTATTAAGAAAGTTTTTCGAGCTTTCTCGCTACCTCCTCGGAAGCAGGGAGATAGACCACCATTTTCAGCCCTGGCGAGCCGTCGATCTGAAAGGTGCTGTGTTCGAGGACGAGAGAGCCTACCTGGGGGTGAAAAAATTCCTTCCGTCCGTCCTGTCTCCCTTGTACTTCATGCTTTGACCACCAGTACGCAAATTCTGGGCTTCTCTGTTGAAGCTCCGTAATCAATGTGTCAAACTGTGTATCATTGTGATACAGGCTACTACTGGCACGGAACTGAGCTAGAACGCGCTGTGCGATACCTTCCCAATCTACACAGCGCTGCCGATACTCCTCATTAGTAAAGACGAGATGCACAATATTGCGCTCGTCTCGCGGCATGGTTGCAAAGTTCGCAATAACCTGACATGCCGCCCGATTCCAGGCCAACACATCCCATCTCCGGCCCATAATGTACGCAGGATTGGTTCCCATGTGCTCAAGAAAGCGAGAGAGAAAGGGGCCGACGTGCTCTTGCTGCTGCGGTATTGGATGCGCTGGTGATGCTTGACCCGCCAGAAGAAAGAGATGTGCCTTTTCAGCGGGAGTTAGCCTAAAGGCGTGTGCCAAGCTCTCAAGCACCTGGATGGAAACATGGATATCTCGCCCCTGTTCCAGCCACGTATACCAGGTGACTCCAACACCTGCAAGTTGAGCAACTTCCTCCCGTCGCAGTCCCGCCGTTTTGCGGCGTGCCGTGCGCGGCAACCCCACTTCTGCGGGTGAGAGGTGACTTCTGCGTATGCGTAAGAAATTTGCCAATTCCGAGCGTGGCGCGTTATCCCTCATGCTACTTTCCTTTCCCTGGTAGTGCTACTACTAGTAGTAACACACTCTGGTATAGCTTTTCATCGTATGGCAAGATACTACCATACACAGACAAGATGTTAGAAAGGAAACTTTAGTATGAAAGCAGCTATGCTCAAAGCACTCGGTCAACCTCTGACGCTCGAAGATATTCCTGAACCCATTCCAGGAGCGGGTGAAATCCTCGTTCGTGTGCTGGCGGCCCCCGTTGGGACGTATGCACAGGAAGTCTTTAGTGGAGAGAGACCCTATCCCTTGGTCCTTCCTCTTGCTCCCGGCTGTGGAGCGATTGGAGTCGTGGAAAAAACGGGACCTGATACCACTCGACTCCAACCCGGTCAACTGGTTTTTTGTGATCCGATGGTTCGACCACGTGACGACAGCACG
>CAXTWV010000378.1:0-4750 GCA_964248005.1 uncultured Ktedonobacteraceae bacterium
TGTTGAGGAGGCATCTCTGGATACGTAGCATGTGGCTCTTCGTAGTCTGGGGTAGGATAGGATGTTTGTTGTGCATCCTCTTGCTGATAAGGTGCGCTTGTTGATGTAGGAGCAGGTGTTGGGACGCTTCGAGGCTGATAGCCTTGTTGATAGTCTTGATAGGATGGTGGTGTCTGTGCTGGTGATCTTGGAGGCATATAGTAGATAAAAGGCTTTTTTTCTGTCGATTGTGATGGTGGTGGTGTGGACTGAAACAGGTTGTTAAGCGGGTAGACGTAGATGAAAAAGTAGACGAGGGCACCGACCCAGTGCGTGAAAAGTAGAAGAAAGAACAACCATGCTCTATGTGGACGTGCTTTTGCTCTATTAAAACAGTCAATCATCATCCAAACCCAGAAGATAGTTCCTGCCACTCCTAGCAAAGGACCGAACGTTTCCATGAAATCGGCTATAATTGGCATTGTTGCATCTCTTTCATTAGTATGAGCATGTGCCTCTTCTGTATATATACGTAAGATACGGAACAACATCAAATTGCGTATAGGTCGATATAGAACAGATGTAGGGGCTTTCATTCATGACGCCCTCGCCCCAACTGTCAACGGCGACGAGGTATAGCCCCTACAATCGGCGTATCCCAATTATTGTGTATCCGTCGCCAATTGTGATTCCAGTGAGCCACCCACGACTACCGTGTGTCCATTTGGAAGCGAGGGGTCTGTTGCAGCTTGCGCGATAACTTCGCCCATTTCGGTAGCGGTAGGGAGAGGGCCGATTGTGGCACGTCTATGCTCAGTCAGTCCGGGCGCACCTCGTTCCAGCAGTTTCGGTGTAATCGTCCCCTCTATTAGATCGCCTGTCACGACAAGCAGGCGAATGCCACGTTTAGCCAATGTCTCTTGTCGCGCACGTAAGGCTTGCTCGCCAGCGTGTTTCGACTCGGCAACAGGTTCATAGGCTGGTATCTGTGTCATCTGCCCATAGAGATGCGCCCAGTGACTTGTGACAAAAACGATTGTACCTCCCTGTGTCATAAGTGGAAGGGCATGTTCTACAAGCGCGAGTTGTGCATCGTGATTAATATGCATGGGATACGCTGGATCACGGGCAAGAAGATCGCGTTCCAGTCCACCAGAGGCATTTAAGACAAGGATATCAAGAACAGTTCGCCATTCTTTTAACTTTATAAAGAGATGTTGCACATCGTTGGGTTGAGTAATGTCACACTCAACCGATAACGCTTGTTGACCTAGTGTCGTTATGTGAGCAGCAACCTCATTGGCACGTGCCGCTTTATTGCGATAGGTGAGCGCGATATCATAACCGCGCTCAGCCAATGCGCGTGCAGTTGCCGCACCAATACCACGAGAGCCACCTGTGATAAGAGCAACTTTTGCGTGTATAGCCATCTACTTGCTTTCTTGCAGGACAACTTCGCGCCCCTGTTGCGCAGAAGTATAACATGCATCAATGACGCGCACACGACGTAAACCCTCACTCCCATTATGCAGTGACCAGTTGCCCTCGGTAATGTTTTGCACAAAATTCCGAACAACCGTTATATGCCCTTCACCTTTAGGTGTTTGAGGGTGTATAGTAGCCGGGACCCCTGCGACATCGGTATAGATGTCCAACGTATCTTGCCAGTTATAGTTTCTTACGTTGATATCTGCTCCACCATCGGTTCCATAGAGCGTGACACCGAAGTCATCACCCGCACTGCTATTCGTCGCCCAACTTGCTTCGAGGAGCAGAGTGGCACCGTTTGAAAGACGTAAAAATGCTGTCGCGAGGTCCTCCACTTCAAAAGCATTGCCTGAACCAGATTTTCGCGCTTTTGGGTCTACTCCTTTGCCGCTCTTGCCAAGTTCGGCATAGGTTGATGCACTCACCGTCAGGATTTCTGGTTCACCAAGCAGATGCAAAGCCATATCGAGGGCATGGACTCCCAGGTCAATCAGGGGGCCACCACCCGCCTTTTCTTTACTCACAAACCACGTACCTGCTCCTGGAATACCACGTCGTCGCATCCAATATGCCTTCGCATAGTAGACATTCCCTAACTTGCCCTCGTCAGTGTAGCGTTTGAGCGTCTGCACATCGCCACGTGTGCGATGGTTGAAGACAACCTGTAACACACGATTTGCTTTCGTCGCGGCCTCGACCATTGCTTCGGCTTCTTCTGAAGTTCGCGCAAGCGGTTTTTCACACAGGACATGCATCCCACGCCCAAGAGCTTCGATGGCAATAGGAGCGTGGAGATAGTTGGGAACACAGACACTTACGGCGTCCAAGTCGTCACGTGAGAGGAGTTCATGATGATAGCGATAGAGATGTGGGATAGCATAGGTCGTACCTAACGTATGTAATTTCTCTTCTTCAAGTCCGGCTAATGCCACAATCTCTACATTTGGGAGGAGGCTATAGCCTTTGAGAGCCATTTCTCCGCCATAACCCAGGCCAATAACTCCGACACGAAGAGAACTCGATTGTTGTTGCATGAAATAGAAAGCTCCTTTATTTATCACGCGCCGCCGAAGGCGGCGCGTGGAGGGGAAACTGGGGCACAGCCCCAGACCCAGTCAAGGGGCAGCCGCCCCTTGCATCCCCGCTTCAAGGATCGCGTCGCGCCATTAATCCTTGTTGCCATGCGTAGACTGCGGCTTGTGTGCGGTCTAGCATATGCAATTTTCCCAGGATGTTGCTGACATGACCCTTTACTGTTTTTTCGCTGATGACAAGCTTTTCCGCGATGGCGGCATTTGAAAGGCCATCAGCTATAAGACGTAGCACATCTAACTCACGGTCACTTAAATCAGTGAAAAGATTGGGGGTATCGCGTCTCGCACCTCGAATCTCCTGTACGACACGGGCTGCGACGCGTGGATGTAGCACGGATTCGCCGCGTGCCGCCTTGCGAACCGTCTCTGCAAGTTCGTCTGGTCCAACATCCTTGAGCACATAAGAGAGCGCACCAGCGCGTAGGGCGGGGAAGATATATTCATCTTCGTGATATGAAGTCAGGACAATGATCTGAGAATGTGGGCTGACCTGCTTGACTTGACGGGTCGCCTCCACACCACCCATGCCACTCATCACAAGGTCCATGAGCACCACGTCGGGTACAAGTTCAGCCGCCATACGCACAGCAGTTTCACCAGAGTCAGCCTCACCCAGGACAAGAAGATCGGGTTGTAGTTCTAAGAACATACGTACACCATTTCTGACAAGGGCGTGATCGTCAGTGATGAGCACGGTGATTTGTTCGGTCACGAGGCTACTCTCTTTCTACCTACACGTGGGCAGTAGTCACTGAATTACTTGTACGCACACCCAGCTTTTCGCAATACGCAACAACTTGTGTGCCTTTGCCAGGAGTGCTTTCTACCTGCACATCTCCTCCAAGTGCTTTCATACGCTCTTGCATCGAGTGCAGTCCAACACCTTGTCCATTGCTTTGTGTACTATCAAAGCCTTGTCCATTATCTTTAAGGGTGAGGGTGACGATATCGCCACTGACAGAAAGCTTCATCTGTACAAGTGTAGCGTGACTATGACGAGCTATGTTCGAGAGTGCTTCTTGGGCGACGCGGAAGAGTGCCTCTTCTACCACGAGCGGCAAGGTTTGCAATCCCTCCATCTGTAATTTTGCGATAATGCCCGTCTGCTGCATCCATTGTGCCATGAGGTCGCGTAGAGCCTCAACCAAGCCTTTGCCGTCAAGGGCGGCAGGGCGTAATTCTTTAATGAGTGTGGTAAGCTCTTGTTGGGCCTCATGTACTAATATTTCGGTTTCGTCTAAACGCTTCTTGGCCGCAGTCACATCGCGTCCAAGCAGCACTTTTACCGCTCCAACCTGCATCGAGATCGCGAAGATTTGTTGTTTCACGCTATCATGCAGGTCACGTGCGAGTCGGTTACGTTCTTCGAGTGTGGCAAGCTGCTGGCGCGTTTCTATCAAGTTCTGAAGTTGTTCAGCCATCGTGTTGAAACGGCGTGCCATTTGCCCTAGTTCGTCACCTGACGTATCACTGGCAACGACTGAGAAGTCTCCCTGACTCCACGTATCCGCAACGAGTGACAACCTTTTAAGGCGGCGAGTCAAACCGCGAGAGGAGATATACCCAAAAATGGCACCTGGAATGGCGGCGAATAGAGTAAGAGGAAGCACGCTTTCGGGTAGAAATGGCAAGATAGACAGATATATCTGCCACGCATTAGGTAGAACACGACGTTCTAACAACGCCCCATGTATCTGTCCATCGTCACCAACAATAGATGCAACGGCAGTTCCTATCCTATCTGGCGTGCTATGAGAGAGACCATTTGAGACGGTCTTCTGGGAAAGTGCGGACTGCAGATTTGCTGTATCTTGCGCCGAGAGTTGTGCTTGTAGTGCTGTGTCAGAAGTCGTAGGACGGGTACCGATAGATGCGATTACATGACCTTGCGCATCAACAATAGTAAGGAATTGCGAAGGTGAATTAAAAATTGGATTGCCATTCGCGGTCTCTAGCCCATGCAGAAATGCTGTCAGGGATGCAGCATTCGGTTTACCTTGTGAAAAGTATGGAGCCGCCTGTTGCGCCTGGTCATGGATAGTGCGTGCGAGGAGCTGAGGTTCGTTCGAGCCGATATACACGAATGCAATTGAGAGGAAGATGATCTCGATTACAAAGATTGTTGCCACCGTAATCAGGGTGTAGGTAACAGTGAGTTTCCATTGCAAACGACGAAATGGAGAAACGAT
>CAXTWV010000379.1:0-4721 GCA_964248005.1 uncultured Ktedonobacteraceae bacterium
CTCACTAGGAGAGTAAACCCTATCAACGCAACGTTCTCCGCTATACACAACGTTCCCTACAGGGAACACATCCATATTAGTTGGTTAAAAAGCATCATTACCCACCTGTCTACTGACAAATTAAAGGGAATATAATCTTGCTCTGGATATGTTAAAATGAGCAGAGAGGATGATGCATCTGTGTAGGAGAAAATTTTATGGATGATTGTATGGATTGTGTTGAGACCGTCGCTCGCCTTCATCTTTATATAGATCGAGAGCTAAGCGATGAAGAAATCGTTATTGTGCAACAGCACCTTGAGAGTTGTAAGCAGTGTGATTGCCGTTTTCACTTCGACATTAGCATTAAGCGACTCATTCATGAGCGATGTACAGCCGAGCGTGCGCCTGACCACTTGCGTGAGCAGGTTTTGTACTTACTGCATTCAGCGCGTACTGGCACTATCGTAATCGATACTGAGTTTGAGACAGAAATGCGTATGGAACTTGAGGAACGCTAACGCTTCTTCCATCCGTCGGCCTAAATACCGAGGGCATGGAGAAGCGTAAGCTTCAACTGTGCTAGCAGAAGCATCTCCCCAACTGCAAAGAGTAATGCAATACCTAAAAAAGGCAATACCTCGCGGAAACGCTCAAACGTTTCATCGCGTCTACTGACTCCCACGAGCACGATGAGATTCAGACTGCCTAATGCTATCAGAACGCCACTAGTACTTAAGAGTGCAATAGGGTACAAAATGAGTGCGTTTTGTGAAGCGACTATAAAGAAACAGACCACAAGCAGTGGTACATAGTGAAGCAGTTCTTGCCACGATTCCACACTCCGCATCGCGGTATAGCCACGCCATACTAAACGGTTAAGCATCGGCAACAACAAAAGGGCCATTGCTAACCCCGTTACAAGTCCCGTTGCAAGTCGTAGCAAATTGTTTGGTTGATAAAGGTGTTGTAGACCCACGTCAAGCAAAAACGAGTTGATGCCATCAATTGCCAGTGCTGTCACACCTCCGCCAAGTACCACAAGAAGAGGCCAACGTGGTAGGTGCTGTACACGTCCCCGCCCCTTCCCATAGAGCGTCGTCAGCGTAACCACAAAACCGAGATAGATGCCCGTGTTGCGTGCGCAGAGCGGAAGTCTTTCCCCTCCTGGATAAAACGAATGTGACGCGAATTGAGCACATATACCACTATCAAGCCAACTCACACGATTAAGCACTGACGCCCCTGGAAAAAAGAGCAGAGTGGCAAGAACAGTGAGTGCAAGTAAGAGTATTCCACCTGCGAACCATCGTGCTGGACGTTTTTCGGGGGTGTGTTGTGTTGAACGTGATATGCTCATAAAAGCGTCCCAAAATGGAAGAGTGTGCTGAACTCAAGCAACATATTAAAAAATATAACAACTCCTGCCATAATCATCAGTATGCCTGTCCCTATCTCTATTTTCCCCAGATGTGGCTTTAGCCATTTCAAGATTTTGCTCATTTGATTCAGTCCTAAGCCAAGCAACAGGAATGGTATACCTAATCCAAGTGAATACACTAGCAAGAGAAGCACTCCCTGCCTAAGCGTTGCCGCTTGCCCCGCTAGTGCTAGAATGAAACCAAGAATTGGTCCTACACAGGGACTCCATCCGATTGCGAAGACTATGCCAGTCAAGACAGACGCCGCATAACTTGGGCGGCTAGGACGAAACTCAATGCGTTTCTGCCAGTACAGGAATGGGACTCTGAGGACTCCTGTTAAGTGCAGTCCAACAAGCACGAGTAAGACTCCTCCAATTTGCCGTAAGAGAAATTGCTGCTCACGTAAAAAACTTCCCAGTGTGCTTGCCGTTGCTCCCAACGCGACGAATGCGAGTGTAAAGCCAAGCACGAAGAGAGCCGCATGCAAAAATGTTACAAGACGCGCTGTGTAAAGTTGTTTCTCCCCCTCCGATTGATACACACTTTGCCCGACGAGCTGTGCTAAATAGATCGGCACCAGTGGTAAAACACACGGTGAAAGAAACGACACAAGTCCTGCGACAAAGGCAACACCTATATTTAACTGTGGATTCATGGTGAATATAACTCCTGAGAACCTGTACTCTGGTAGTAGTATAGAACGTCAAGCAGTCATATGCAACTATAGTCAGTTAACGGACGCCCACCAGAGGTAAGTTTTTCCCTTCCTGTATGAGCGTCTGTCTTCAAGAAACCTTAAACAAGCGTTGCAGTTGCCCCCAAAATGTACGCTTTGTTTTCTCTAATGGCGTAGAAAGCGTTTTAATGGTCTCTTGTTGTTCGAGTGGAATGGAACTGGTAGAAATACCCATCGGTAATGTCGGTCGGTCAGGAGTGTGCAGCGTGTGCTCCTCTGGTGGAGAAGTGGGCAACGAAGATAGACTTGTATCTTCCGATGATGGCGATGAAGGAACGACGATATCTTCATATGCAGGACGCTGAGTATGGGGACGCTTAGGCGGCTGCACTGTGACTCGTTCGCGCTGTCCCTGACTTATCGGAATGCCGCCTGATGATTGAGATGATACAGGTGTCATTGGAGAACCGAGTAAGGTCCGTAGATCGCGTGCCATAAGTCCTGCATCTTCGTAACGCTCCTCGCGATCTCTTGCCATTGCAGTAAGAATAATGCGTTCTAAATCCAGCGATATTTCTTCATTTAACGTACTCGGTGCCTGCACTGAACCCGCAAGAATTGCCTGCGTGAGTTCAGGCATTGAGCGTCCAGTAAATGGTCGTTGACCCGTAACCATCTCATACAAGACAACTCCAAGCGCATAGACATCACTACGGTTGTCTAATGTATAGCCTCCTATTTGTTCTGGTGAGGCATAATAGATGCTCCCAACCAGCGTTCTTGCTACGGTGATGGGTTGATGACCTGTCGCGCGTGCAAGGCCAAAATCCATGACCTTAATTTTTCCCCAGCGGTTCAGCATCAGATTTTCGGGCTTGATGTCACGGTGAATAACATCGCGTTCTTTATATGCTGCATCAAGGGCATCAGCAATTTGTGCTCCATATTCAAGCGCGAGATGTTGAGGAATGGTTCCATCGAGGTACAGCAGATTGGAGAGTGTGGGACCCTGCACGTATTCCATAACAAAATAGAGAAGCTTGTTTTGCTGCCCTGCATCATAAATATGCACAATATTGGGATGGTTAAGACCCGCAATGATTTGTGCTTCGCGGATGAAGCGTGCCACGTAGGAGACATCACGCGCGAGTGCCATTGGCAAAACTTTAATGGCGACTTCACGCCCAAGCGCGATCTGTTTCCCCCGATACACAACGCCCATAGAGCCATGCCCAATCTCTTCCTCCAACTGATATCCACCAAGGCTCTGACCAGCCAACTCGTTCATGTAATTTCCTTAAGTTTGCATCTCGCAACAAAGACACACTACATACTCAATCCTCTTACTTGATAAACGTACAACAACTACGCTAATAGTGTATGTCACCCGAAGGTACCGCGAATTTCTGTTAGAAATAGAGGATGCTGTGTTGTAGGAGCACTATTCATTGCGTCCCTACAACACAGCATCCTCTATTTCTAATAGGATAGCTATTACAAATCCGTTAATCGAGATAATCTTTTAGAATGCGGCTGGCCTGTGGATGACGTAGTTTGCGAATCGCACGCTCCTCGATCTGACGCACGCGTTCTCGTGTCACCTTGAGCTTCTTGCCGACTTCCTCTAACGTGTGGTCATGGTCGTCTACCAAGCCAAAGCGCAACTCGATAACCTGCCGTTCCCTCAACGTCAGCTGGCCTAGCACCTTGCGAATCTCTTCGCGCAAGAGATGCTGGTCCGTTATCTCACTTGGTCCCCGCTCCCGCACATCTTCAATAATGTCGCCTAGTGTGTTCTCTTCCTCTTCAGAAAGAGGCGCATCAAGCGAGAAAACTTTCTCGGCCCAGATCAGCAACTCACTCACACGCTCCGGTGTCATACTCAACCGCTCGCCTATATCTTCTGACGTTGGTTCGCGTCCCATCTCTTGATAGAGTTGGCGCGTGGTGCGCTTCACACGCATCACCTCTTCCATGATGTAAACGGGAAGGCGAACGACACGCGTTCCTTCGAGGATAGAGCGTGTAATGGCTTGCTTAATCCACCACGTTGCGTAGGTAGAGAAACGGAAGCCCTTCTTATAATCGAATTTCGTAACTGCACGGATAAGACCTATGTTACCTTCACCAATCAGGTCTTCCAGCGATAGCCCTTGACCTACGTATTTCTTGGCGATACTCACGACAAGTCGCAGGTTCGCCTCAATCAGATGGTCTCTGGCTTCCTTCTCACCATTCTCGGCGCGTTCAGCAAGACGCGATTCATTGGACGCATTGAGGAGAGGAATGCGCGAAATCTCACGTAGATAAAGGCGTAGGCTGTCGCTTTGCGCCAGATTACTCAGATCCGCGTCCTGTATGGTATCGCGCTCTAAGTCAATCGCCTTATCACGGTCACGGTCTGCATCAAACATCACATTTCGTTCCAAGTGCTTGCTCTCTTCTTCTGCAACACATACGTAGATTTGTTCAGTCTTGGCTTATTGTATCATACGAGCGAATGAATGCAACTAGCATGTTGTCTTTCGTTTGTATAGAATTCTAACAAACAGGGAAGACAACTTTATTTCCTCTACGTAGATACGCGCAATATTCTTTGTCTATATACATACGTCGGCAAAATTCCATTTCTCGCTAGATTT
>CAXTWV010000380.1:0-4690 GCA_964248005.1 uncultured Ktedonobacteraceae bacterium
TGGGCTTTTCTCTAACTGTGCTTGCACGGCCCCAACGACCTTTGGATGTGACCAACCGAGGTTGAATACGCCAAATCCACCCAGACAGTCGATGTATTCACGACCCAACACATCCTTGAAGGTTGCGCCACGTCCCGTCCATTCGACTGCAGCATAGTCGCTTGCCTCAGCGACTGACTTACGATACTCGATAAAACCACTATTATAATATTTCGCGAAATTGCTGACGGTGGTCTCAATCAACCACTCTGACTCGCTCTTGCTCAATTGTGGCTTATGCACAATATCGAGATAACGCTGAGAATCGTTGAGGGCCTTGAGTAATCCATCGGTACTCATAAAAAACCTTTCCGGTAACGCAGCACATTGTTGACCACTCTACGTCGGGCTGCGCTCCGAACTAGCCACTATCGGTCAGGCGATGACCTACACGTTCAGCTTGTAGATATGGGGACGTTTGCTTATCCTTGAAGATAGGTAAAACGTGTTGAAAACTCAGGAAGCTTGCTTCTGGCTAAAGTATACCTGTTTGCGAGAATGCTTCAAAAACAAAGAAATGCTTAGCATTGAGAATACAAAAACGTCATCCTAACAAAGCGTGTTCAGGATGGAGGAAAATGAGGAAAGAGATATCAGGGGTAGCATGTGGACAGGTGAAAGCCCCGAAACACATAGAATTTCGGTATATAGCGGCCTCTTCTTTTTCCTGGGATATCCGCAAGCAATCTCATAAAACACCATGCTCTATCGTGTCATTTATCGTCTCTGGGCTTCCTTGTATACAGTATAGCTTATGTTATGGTAAGAAAGCAACCCCCGTTTGATCTGTCAAAACCTTGACAAAGCACGATATATCGTTTACGATCCAAACACGTTAATATTTAATACGTTAATATTTATCTTAATAAATGTTAACTAGCAAAGGATATCCATGGATTTACCTATTGATAATAATCATGGTCGTCTGAGTTACTGGCTATTCTACGCGCAACGCTGCGTTGGATACGGGTACGCAGAAGTGCTGCGGTCACACTGCGAGGAGCGTGGCAAGCCGTATGTCATCACGCCGTCACAATGGGGTGCATTATCGCTCCTGATCGTGCAGGATGGCATGACTATCGGTGCTATGAGTCAAAATCGTGGTGTTGATCCTCCTGCAGCCACAGGCATTATCACACGATTAGAGCAGAATGGGTTGGTGGAGCGGCGACATAACCGTGAAGACCGCCGCATTGTCAAAGTCTATCTCACTGATGAGGGCCGAGACATCTCAAACACACTGGTTTCTGTGGTGGAGCAATTCGAGCAAAGTCTAAAACGTGGGTTTGCCGAAGGCGAGCCAGATCGTTTCGAGGCACAACTTCAACAGATCATCTCGAACGTCTCCGAGATCGGGCCAGGGATGGGTGATCGCTTCGGTCTGCTTCCAAAGGATGTTGTGTAGAGGTATGCATTCTTACCTCTTGCTAAACAGTATAAAACGAAAGGAAAAAAGAAACATGAATCTTATCACCATCCTCGACTTCGTGAACGTGTTCTTCGCTGGTATGCTGGCAGGCATCGAGTTCGTAATCCACTATGGTCTGAGCACGTCAGCCGGGGTTATGGATGAACTCTCACAACTCAAGTTCCGCAAGGCGTTGGTCCTGAAACTACGTGTACTGGTACCTGCCTTCTTTATACCAGTCGCATTGTCAGGACTTGCCGTAACATTTCTCAATGGCTTTGACGCTGGCTTTTTGTTCCGATGCGTAGGAGTACTCGCCATTATCATCTGGACATTGATTAGAGTCGTCGGTACTGTTCCTATCAACAGTGCCACAGTTGATTGGTCGATTGAAAACCCACCCAAGAACTGGAAAGAGCTTATCAATCATGCAGAGCGGTTCCACATTGTTGGTGTCTGGGCGGCACTTCTAGCATTTGTATGCTTCTTGGCAGCCGTGGCACTTAAGTTGGGTGCTTTTTGAACTACTTCGAGTCCAAGAATGGACAACATGCGGCAGTAGAGACGGCAACCCACCACGTTATTAAACAAGAAATGAAGTTCAACTTCCCGCAAGTATTCATCTTTGATGTAGTGGATGGGCACATCACGAGACTACAATGGACTGCCTTCTGTTGATACAGCCTTCTTTCTCCATATCGGTAATAAATTTAGACTTTTACACATGTTCACTCTCGATCAATACAGCATAAGAAACATCTAGTGCGTCAGCGAGTTTGTCTCATGTGCGAACAGTAGCATCTTGATAAGGGCTGCGACATATCTGTTTTATTCGGCTATAAGATACTCTTGAACGTTGTGCCACCTGCCTCATGTTCAGTTTTTTCTCCGCGATAACCTCCTTGAGTTTCCAGCGAACCATTACCTATCTCTCCCTTGCACGCTTACACCATCAATATCTTCAACGTGGTAGTGCTGCCCTAACTTGTATGAGTAGATAGAGAGAACCATAAAGATATCTCTATGTGACGACTCAATGCCGTTCTCCATCCATGCCACGCGACACAGACGCACACCCGATGCTTGTGCTACCTGCATCTGACTCAGTCCACACTGCTGACGCAGGTGAACAAGTGTCGGCTTTGGAAGAGAGAGCGGTGGAATGGGTTGTGTATCTTGCATCGCTAGGGCTTGTCGGATGTCATCTTCTCCTCGCGTTCTGCGCCAGACAACAGCTTTGCTGTCTCCTGCTTGCCCACCAGCTTTGTCAGTTCCATTGTGGCTCGCCCCATATTTTCCATACGTTTTGTGATAAACTCGTGAGGTGAGGTAATCGCAAAGGCGTCGAGCCGTGCGCAGAATGCCGCCTCGTAGTTCTCTTCGTACTGTCGTCTCCAATATGTAATCTCACTTTCTTGCATATTCATAGGATTTCCTCCTTTTACTGCTTGCTTGACACATTCGTTTGCGTAATGCCATACTTTTTAGGAAGGTGCCACGTCTTCGTGTTGGCCCACAGCAAGAATACTTGAAGTACCCGTGAAAAATACTTCTGTACGGAAATTTTTTTCTGTGCCAAAAATTTTTCCGTAGTTTGAAATTGAGACTAGACAGTCATAATCGTTTTCTCTATACTAATTCTTGACCAATGGTGTAGCCTATAGGTTCTGATTTAGGAAGGAGACGGCGATGAATAGGACTCGTTCTACAGAGACAGGAATTACACAAAGTCATCTCGCTCAGGATAATCAAGATTTGACAGAGGCGTTAGCTTCGATAGATAAAGCCGAAATGCTCATTGGACAAGAGGGAAGCGAAGAGAATAAATATTTCATCATGGATACAACAAAGTTTGGAGAAGATGAATACCTTATTGATCGAGCTTCAACGCTTTTAGGTGCATCAACCAAAAAATTACGGAATCCAGATAAAGTTATTACTCAGCTTGCATTTGCACGTAAGAATACCAACTCTAATCTTGCACGGCGCAACACTTTTATAGATATTCAATCTGCAAAAGCGTACTTTGATAAGGGTGAGTATCCGATGGCAACGAAGCTAGCATTGGATGCGATTGCAGTTGTGAGAGTGATTGAATCATGGGTAAATATTGCTCGCGTGTCGCGGCTCTATGGGATTTTAAAAGAAAGCAGTTACGGCGGCAGTTTTGAGGTGGCACAGCTTGGGGTCGAGTTGATGCGGTTGGAGCATCCAAACATTTTCAATTAGGAATTTTTCATGAGCAAACATCTTACACACACGCAGGCGTCCTCTTCATGGAGTCTTACACGCATACGGGAACGTTTTACACAGAGAACGAGTCAACAAAGTGGAGTCCTACACGCATTGCCACCACCAGTGGTTGTGCTACTTGCGATTGTATCGGTTCAGGTTGGTGCGGCCCTCGCAAAGGGATTGTTTCAAGCGATTGGGTCAAGCGGGACAGTATTTTTGCGCGTTAGCTTTGGTGCGCTCATTTTTCTGCTTCTAGCACGTCCACGCATACGTGGTTACTCACGGACTGATTATATGTTGATCGTGTTATTTGGGCTAGCGATTGCGTGTATGAACGCGGCATTTTATGCTGCCATTGCGCGTATCCCGCTTGGTATCGCGGTGACGCTGGAATTTGTTGGACCATTAGGTGTAAGCGTATTCGCGTCACGAAAACGCCGTGACTTCTTGTGGGCTGGTCTCGCAGCGGCAGGTGTTGTGCTGCTTGCGCCGTTTGGGAATACGACGATTGACCCACTAGGTGTGGGACTTGCCTTGCTCGCAGGAGGGTGTTGGGGAGCGTATATTCTGCTCAACGTGCGGATTGGGCGTACATTCGAGGGGAGCAGTGGACTTGCATTGAGCATGAGTGTAGCGGCAATCGCGCTGTTACCACTTGGAATATGGAATGGCGGAGTCGCATTACTCAATCCAAAGATTCTGCTTTTGGGTGTTGGTGTGGCGATACTCTCGACCGTGATTCCCTTTACACTCGAATTAGAGGCACTGAGAAGACTTCCCGCACGTATCTTTGGAGTGCTTATGAGCTTGGAGCCAGCGGTTGCCTCGCTTGTTGGCTTTATCGTGCTAAGGGAGACGACAGGGTTACGCGCACTAATCGCACTTGCCCTGATTGTGATTGCGTCGGGTGGTGTCTCGTTTTTTCAGCAAAAGAATGTGCATGATTCACTGTAGGGGTCTAATGAATTAGACCCCTACAGTTTTCGATACCGTTTGTTATACGCGGGG
>CAXTWV010000381.1:0-4640 GCA_964248005.1 uncultured Ktedonobacteraceae bacterium
AGGGACCGATTTATCACGTCCTTTTGGCGTCTCGATTGCCGACAAGGACGTTATAAATCGGTCCCTACAACATCCAAACCGATTTTGTTAAAGACAATATATGGTGGTTCCCACAGATCAGGCCATAAGTACTGTACTCGTGTTTATCTATGTGATAAACCTGAATAGTGGCGCGTTCTATACTATAGGCATAATAGCGAGAGTATATCATAACGGTGAACGACACAAGGGGATGCAGTGGCACCATTGCTTATTTTTATTTTCACTACCGCATCCCCCTCTAGTAACGTGAGGGTTAGCGCATGCGGGTAGAGAGTTTGGGCAACCAGCATCAGCGAGGCACGAGCCAGTGTCTCCATTGTAATAATCCCTGCGATGAAACAGCTTTATTTTGTGATGCATGTCAGGCACAACTGTATGGGCACGATGAAGCAACACAGGCACCTGCTCCACGTGAAGACATCGCTGATATCATCACGGCACCACGTCCGATAGTGATGGCACCGCAGAACCGATACACGCGTATACAGGGTGGCGAGAGTACAGTGCCTCTACCGCACATAGCTGTGGAGCCATCCTACACACCAACTGGCCCACAAACACCACCGCCGCCGTCCGTTCATGGGGCATACGTCAATATCGTGGATAATGCTATTCATCGGTTAAACGATGCCGCGCGTCGTATCGCTGCCGTCGAGCAGAGTGAGAGGCGTCAGCCTCGTGCCTCGCGCCTCTCACCGCTCCATGATATTTCCGCCGATATTCAACGGCAAAGCACTCCAATGCCAAACGCTAGTGCCGACACAACCAACGCCTCTCAAACAGGTTCCGAGGCACATGCCAATGCTATGCCGGATTTATGGCCTTGGTTGCCTGATACCGATGATATCGACAACAATAATACCTGGGAAAACTACACCGACCCGCTCCTATCGCGTCGCTTTCCCGATAGCATTGAGGCCGCACGTATTGAGGCCGAAGATGAACGCAGGGCCAGAGCAGAAGGACTGCTTCCAGCACCATTCCTGCGTCGTCCTTCACGTGCAGTGCGTCTGCGCATCGCGTTCGTCAGTCTAGCAATTCTCGCGGTGTTGGCCCTCACGATTGATACCGCGCTTGTCTCAGTAGCATTCTTGCATCCGCATCATGCGCCACAGGTTCCTGTGAGTGGACCACCGACATTGACGATCACCTCGGAAGTCACAAAAGATAATCAGACGATTTTTGGACACCGTGTGTTCTTTCATTTGATGCATTTCAATCCATCGACTACCGTCCTCATTACGCATGATGTAGAAGTGCCTGTGACACTGAGTACTGGTCTTCCTAGCGTGCAGGTTGGAAAAGACGGGACCGCTCTCGCCTCGACCATTATCACTATTGATGCCTGGGGTCCTGGCTTCCACACGGTAGATGCGGAGGATATACAATCACATTATACAGCAAATGCAACTCTGCAGATTGTTGGCTCCGGGCAAACAAAACCATCGCACTTAATCATCAAAGACACATCCCTGGACTTGGGATCAGGATATCAAGGCTCAAATACCATTCAGCCATTTACACTCTCAAATGATGCAAACGCAAGTGGAGCGATCACATGGGCCGCTAGTAGCAATAAACCTTGGCTTGTGCTTACCCCTAGTCAGGGCACATTTAGTGATACTCAAACAGTATCAATTGGTGTTGAACGTGGTGTACTGACACCCGGAGCGTATGTTGGAAAGATTTCATTCTCCTCGAACGTTGGTGCGCCAATAACGGTGCAGGTAGAAATGACTGTCCTACCTCTACCTGCTAACGCTGGTCCTGTTCTCATGATCGCGCCTGCTGTCCTTTCTTTTACGTCGCAAGACGGCACTTCTAGTAATCCGGTACCACAAATACTCGTAATAAGTAATCCTGGGCACCAAACGCTTTCATGGTCCCTTACAAATAATCAACCCACTGCGACAACAAATCAAGGCCCACCTATGGGGACGCCCGGTATAACTACAAACTGGCTCAACACGAATGTCACGTCTGGTATCGTTGCTCCAGGTGAGACAGAAAATGTCAGTGTAAGCGTCAATAGTCAGAATGTGCTTCCCGGTGCGTACACGGATTCGCTGGCTTTCTCATCTTCAGACCCGAAGACAATCAACGGCTCGCAAAGCGTGAGTGTTTCACTCACTGTGCAACCCCATTGTAGCTTGAGCTTAAGTACGGGCGGTATGATGTTTACTGCTATTGCGAATAGTAGCAATACAAGCAATCAATCACTGAACGTGAGTGCCTCTGCTAGCTGTAGTTCCGCCGTAAACTGGAATGCAACGGCATCTATGCCCTGGTTAACCATCACCCCTGCCAGTGGATCAACAAAAACGGGTAGCAATTCGGTGATCACAGTAGGGGTTAATACAGCTAACATGGAACCAGGACCATATGTTGGTACAATTGCAGTTGTATCAGCACAAGGTGGTACGCAAGGCAGTACACAAACAGTAACCGTTGGGCTTACTGTACAAAATCCGCCTCCACCACAAGCACCTGTGTTAGGGGCAGCCCCACTTTCCGTAGGATTCAGCACGGTGCAAGGCCAACCTGTTTCATCAGGGCAAACTGTGCTTATTACAAACTCTGGTCAAAGCGTGTTGCAATGGCATACGAATGTCAGCCAACTCGCAACATCCTGGCTTGGCGTATCACCAACGGGTGGCAAGATTAACCCAGGACAAACAGCCACGTTGACAGTACTTGCCGTCTCCACTGGTCTTACCCCTGGTACCTATAATGGTCAAATTCTGTTAACTGGTTCGGATACAGCAGGTCAATTAGCCTCTGGTAGCCCGCAGACGGTCGCCGTACAGTTGCAGGTGAGTCCACCATGTGCGTTAGTACAGCCATCATCCAGTGCGCTCGCGTTTACTTCGGTACAAGGCACTGGCGATCCAGCCAAACAATCTGTGACGCTCTCGGCATCAGGTAACTGTATGTGGCCTTTAGGATGGAAAACAAGCATATCTCCCGCTGCTCCGTGGCTGAGTCTTTCGTCATCAACTGGCTCATTTGGACAAGGTGGTCTCTCCAATACGTTGATGATTGGCACGACAATTGCAAACCTACCACCAGGGACGTATACGACACAGGTATCGATTAGTGCTTCTGATACGGCAGGAGTAATCGCTCAGGGAAGCCCACAGGTCTTCTCGATTACCCTAGTGGTGCAGCCGCCATGTCAAATGAATCCTGTGCCTGCCAGTCTTGCGTTCTCTGTTGCCGAAGGACAGTTCACCCGCATTCAAGCATTCCCACTGAGTGAGACAGGAACGTGTACACGGCCTGTCACCTGGTCCGCGACAGGTGATGCCAATAGTACAGGCTGGCTAGTCGTGTCACCGTCTTCAGGTTCGGATACAGGAAGTGGTGTCAGAGTGAGCGTGCGCGTTAATGCCACTTCACTCGCTCCTGGAAGCTACAACACAAATCTAACGGTGACAGCAAATAATGGCGCAACGATAGGCAATAGCACACAAACTATTCCGATAACAGTCACAGTGAAGGGATTTACCATTAGTGGGTCGGTTAGTATATGTGCTGAAAGCACCTGTACTACTCCGCCGCCTGTAGCACTTCCAGCGGCAGCTGTTGTGCTCACAAATTCGACAGGAACGCAAGTTGCAACCGTGACGGCGGATGCAAACGGGAACTACATCATCCCAAATGTCGCACTAGGAACATATACCATTTCTGCGAGTGGCACAAGTGGTACGACTCACTACACTGGTACTCTTCTGGTCACGGTGACAGGAAATACACCCAACAGCAACATCTCGCTTCAACAAGGATAAAAGAGACAATCGAAAAGCCGGAAGACCATGATGGTCTTCCGGCTTTTCGATTGTCTCTTTTCCCTTCTGTACAGTTGTGATACAATGGTGTTACTTTGTGATTATACATATTTGGATAAACCTATACACAATGACATATCTTTGACAAATGTCCTTTCTTTACGTCTATCAGGGTAAGACAGTACGCACTCATAGCTATCTATAACACTACTACAAAAACACAGCGGTCAAGGAGGATGGGGAGGCACGCCGCTTCTGGCAGATGCTTACCTCGAATGATTGTTTTATGGAGACGAAACGCTGCGCCCAATGCCACAAATTGCTACGCGCCGAAACACAGATATGTAGTCGGTGTGGCTATACTTTCTCAGAAAAGAAACGTACTATTATAACAAGAGACCTGACACGCCCGTCACTACCACCCGCATCACCGCATCGTGCCGGTCACTATTCCGGCCTACATCCCGAAGATCAGCCGTATCAATCAAACATGATCGCGGTACAGCACCCTCCGGCACAAGAGAGGGAAGAGGCCACGGCATTGCCCGAAGCCGTACAGAAAATGTCAGAGCAACCTACCTTGCCTCCTCTTGGTGATGATGCACCAACACAGGTAAGTGTGCGTCACGAAAAACCGCAGACAGAGGCTGGCATTCTCAGCGTCCAGCATAATGAGCTGATAGAAGTTCCCTCTGTTCGTCGCGAAAAACCGTTACTAGACACTGACGGTGCTCTTTCTGCTCTCTATCACCCTCGACAACCGAAGAAAATACAAACAGCGAAACGCACCATCTCACTCTTATTAACGCT
>CAXTWV010000382.1:0-3866 GCA_964248005.1 uncultured Ktedonobacteraceae bacterium
GCATTACATGGAATAACAGTAAAGCGGAAACGCACGATGCCGAAGCGATTGCAGCCGTCCGAGAGGCCGAGCGCATCTTCACACAAGAGCGTGCGAAAGGTGCTACCGCCTTCAAAGTAGAACCTGGAAAACCTGTAGAGCGTATCGAGCAGTTTGATCGTACCGCAGAGCAGATTGTGATTGTACCGCGTGTAGTAGGTGGCTAGGAGGACAAGCGACTATGCCTATGTTGGAAACGCTGAGCTTGTTTCTCGGTATCTGGCTGTTGTTTCTCCTGCTTGCGGTCTACTATCTGTCGCAATCCCCCGATGGCAGCGTGGGACGCTTCCGCGAATCGGTCAGTGAACATCTTTCCGCCGAGAGCCGCGCCAAAGCTCTGCTCCGCGAGATGCTTTCAGAGAACCAGTACCAGCAGCTGATTAAGTATGGCTATCTGGAAGTCATAAGTCCCACTATCGACAATCGCGTCTATCGTATCCCTGGTGCCGGTGGACTGGTGAAGGTGTACGAGCGCGGATGTGCCATTATGGAGCTATGTTTGCAGCCTGCCGAGCCGCTCCCCGATGGGGATGTCGTTGTGATGCACAAGCTGATGATAGAAGCCAATGAGCAAGAGTATCTGCAGAAGGCAAATCATTTTGCTCCCGGCATCATCTCGTTGCGTTGCCAACATCTGTAAAAAAAGAGCTGGATGAGAAAAAACTGCTCTCCGCCATCAATGCTTAGCATTGATGGCGGAGAGCAGTTTTTTCTCATCCAGCGATTTGAACTTTTGCTTTACTATTACGTATGTATTGATAAAGAGAGAAACACTTGGCAAAGTCAGCAACTTCTCCCTGTTATTATAGGACGCTTTGAAGTATAATTCTGCTATTATTTACTTTTTAGACAGGGAGTCAGTGGGCAGATTGCCTTTGGACCAAACAGGGATCCGTGGAATACAGCAATAGTAATTTTATCGGTTGACTCACTGGACAAGATTCGTATGGAACTGCCAGTTGTGGGTCAATTTTTCAAAGAGTAATGATAGGCGTAAAATATGAAATGTCCCAATTGTGGTACTGTAAATCCGGCAGGCGAAACATTTTGCATCAACTGTGGTGCTTTTCTCAACAATTCTCCTGCGTCAATCCCTGCGACAAATACCGCTACGGCGAGCGCAAGCCCCGGTGCGACAACATTTGGTGGTAGTGGCAACACTGGCACCTCGCGCACGCTAAGGCCAAACGAGACGTTGCAAAACGGGCGCTATGCCATCGACAAAATTCTTGGACAGGGCGGCATGGGTGCCGCGCTGTTGGCAAGAGATACACGCGTCTCGAACAAGTTAGTGGTCATTAAAGAACTCATCTCGGACAATACCGATCCTGAGAAGCGCAAAGAGGATGTACGCAACTTCGAGCGTGAGGTAGAAACGGTGGCGAGTATCGACCATCCGTTGGTGCCAAACGTGACTGACTACTTCCAGGAAGGCACACGCGCCTTTATGGTGCAAGAGTATGTCGCGGGTGAAAACCTGGAAGATCATATGGAGCGCATCAATGCTCCCATGCCGGAGCGTGAAGCACTCAGCTATGCGTCACAGGTCCTCGACATTCTCGATTACCTCTCACAGCAGACACCGCCGATTGTGCATCGCGATATCAAACCAGCCAACATCATTATTGGCGCGAAAGATAAGCGAGCACACCTCGTAGACTTTGGTATTGCGCGTGCCGACGAAAACAAAAACGCGAAACGCAAACAAACGTCCGCCCTCGGCACTCCTGGCTACGCTCCACCTGAGCAGTATCAGGGTAACGCCGATGGACGCTCAGACCTGTATGCATTGGCGGCAACCATTCATCATCTTGTCACAAACCGCGATCCGCGCAACTATCCGCCATTCGCGTATCCCTCAGCACGTTCGCTTAACCCAAAGTTGTCGCCCGCCCTTGACCAGATATTGACAAAGGCGTTGAACATTGACGCGAACAAACGCTATCAAACGGCGGCCGACATGAAGCGTGATGTGGATAACATCCTGGCTCACTCCTTTAATACCGCGAGTGATACCAGTAGTTATGTCCTGGGTACATCTGGCCCTATCGCGGCAACACCACCAGTCGCGCCACGTCCGCAACCTACGCCGCGTCCTGTAGCACAGCCATCCGTGCAACCACGTCAACAGCAACCGCGCCCTATCGTTGTACCACCGCCACAACAGCAACAAGCAGGTATGTATGCGAATCAGCCTGCTCAGCCACGCAAGAATAACAATAGTCTGATACGCAATCTTGGCCTTCTGGCGTTCGTATTGGCTCTGATCGTTGTGGCCTTCTCAGTATTGCCAAATTTGCTAGCAAGCAGAAGCACGACCAGCACAACAACGGGTGCAAATAATCGTGCCACTAGCACACCCACCGCCGCCGCAACCTTTACGATTCCAGCCACTGGTATCGGTGTGCAAAAATACAACGGGGACGAAATAGGTATTAGTGATGGCTCATTTGCCTTTGATACAAGCGACCCCACAGCAGGTACCTATAAAACACAGGCTGCCGCCGCGTTTAGCACAAATCCTACAAATGCTGCTTCCCTGTATCGTCAGGCGATTTCGACAAACAGTAAAGACGCGGAGTCGGCGATCTACCTTGAGAATCAACGTGTTCTCAATTCTGGCAAGCCCTATATCACGTTGGTTGTTGCGACCATGCTTTCGTCGGATAACCTGCGTGTAGGACAGGACGATCTGCAAGGTGCATACGTTGCGCAAAAAGAGTATAACGATGCATCAAGTCTGAATGGTGGCACCCAGATTCGTCTTTTGGTTGCTAGTTCAGGGAGCAATACAACATATGCAACACTTGTTGCGCAACAGATTATGCAATTAGCAAAGTCAGACAAGACCTTTGTGGGTGTGATGGGTTGGCCTTTTAGCTCACGTACAGAGGCAGCTTTGCAGACACTTAGTAGCGCACATATTCCAATGGTCTCGCAGTCCTCGTCGGACGACTCGCTTACGAGTGCCTCTCACTACTTTTTCCGCGTCGCACCTCCTAATAAGTCGCAGGGTATTGCAGGTGCGCAGTATGCCGCAACCACGCTAAAAGCGAAGAACATCGCGCTCTTTTTTGACCCTTCTGATCCCTACAGTCAGAGTTTGGCAAACGACTTTTCACAAAATTTGCCTGCTGGTAGTAAGGTTATTGTGACGGAACAGTACAAAGTTGGAACGCCTTCATCAATTGCCAATCCATTGAAAGACGCCTTGAACAAAAATCCTGACCTAATCTACTTTTCGGGGTATGCCTCCGATGTGAGTGCGGTGGTCACGAATCTTCCTACTACGAGTAATATCTCCGTTCTTGGCGGTGATGCGCTCTATGAATTAGGTGGTTATCCGACAGGTTCCAATAGTGGCTTTACACATCTCCGCTTTACCTCGTTCTTCTATCCTGACATATGGGGCAATCTAGGTTTGAATAACGCGTCACAGAAGCCAAAGTTCTTTACAGAATACGCTACAGCCTTCAGTGCGAACGGGACCAAAACAGGCTATGGTTATGACCGAGCGGATAGTGATGCGGCACTCTCCTATGATGGGACCGTTGCTCTCTTGACCGCCTACAATATCGCGGCACCCTCTGGTGGACAAATCACGTTAGCCCAGATGCAACAGGCATTGACGAAAACGTCATTTCAAGGTGCCAGTGGGCAAGTACAACTTGGCTCGAACGGCGACCCTGTGGATAAGTTCATCGTTGTGCTACGCGTCGATGCACAAGGCCACATTATGCTGGATGGACACAGTGGGAAATTCCTGAAATAACAATGTAGGGGTCTAATTCATTACACCCTCGTCCACCGCATCATACGGTGGGCGA
>CAXTWV010000382.1:3876-4634 GCA_964248005.1 uncultured Ktedonobacteraceae bacterium
AATTCAACACCCCCGCTCCCCCCGATTTATCGGGTGTCTGTGGGTTTTTTTATTTAGACCCCTACAGACCTACCATGTAAGGGGGAGCGATTGACTCAACAGGATGCTAATAGTAGAGAGCATAAAGAACGTAATAAAGATTGAAAGGTCTATTAGCATTGTTTGTGTGCGGATAATGCGGCGTATAGGCATAATAAACGGATCGGTGATGCGTGCCAGAAAGCGAATAAACGCAAAGCGCTCATCCATACGGAACATCGACGCTATCCAACGAACTAAGAGAGCGAGCGAGAGAAACCCGATCCCATAAGTGACAAGAATGTGTATAATGGGTATGGGAAAGCCAAACATGAATGTTTACTCCTGAACCGTGCGTACTTCAACATAAGTATACCCCAAGAATTGGCGGCGGGCAATCTCTGTGACGCGCACTCCTTGCAGATCAGGTAGCGTAGTGAAATGCTTTTGTACATACTCCCCAACAGGTCGCGCAGCCGCCCAGCCCGCGAATGAAGAGGCAGCAGCAGAGGCGACACGCACACGTGTACGATCCGACGCAAGTCCAAGCATTGTACCGAGTGTGACGAGTGAAATGCCAACCGCGAGGTTTGTACCACAATTTGGATGAATCGCAAGCTCGGCCTCGCCTGCCTGCAAGCGACGCAATGCCTCATCAAGGGCGCGACGAAGCAGACCAAGATCGACATCGTTGAAGATGATAAATCCATCCGCGCTTGAACGCGCACTGCCTGTAAATG
>CAXTWV010000383.1:0-4632 GCA_964248005.1 uncultured Ktedonobacteraceae bacterium
TAGTGTCCAATATCGGTCCCCTGCTTGAGGGCATCCAATAGATGCGCCATCATGGGTGAATCTTGCATATTTTCGCTTTGTGTTTCGTGTCCAGTTGTATTTGATTGGGTCATTGTTGTATGGTCCTTTCGGTACAGATTGGCTGTAGGAGTCTAATTCTATTACACCCTTTGTCCAATCAACTATCGTGCAGAATATAGTGAAACTAATCATCAATCCTGGGGACAGAATCGATTGGGTAAAGGGTGTAATAGAATTAGACCCCCTACAGAACACATTCATCTCTTATATACACGTTATCGCAAGCAGTATCATATACACAATTATAGAACAAAAGTACCATTATTACAAACTGAACCAAATAATTACCTACACGGTACCGTGCTCATCTCCCTTTCCTGTACACGCGCAAACATACAGCGAACATCATCATAGTGCGAATCCTCAATAGGTACCAGACGTTTAATCAAGCCTCCGCGTAACCGTCTTGTACCATCAATATCCTTGTGCATGGTACATAGTATCTCTTGTATCTGATATCTTGTCTGTACGTCTACATGCATGGACGCAATGATGGGCGGAATCGTCGATGGACCTAGCATCTCCACTACGCGAAGCTGCCGTGCAAGTTCTGGCTTTTGCTGAAACCATACATCGAGGACATGCGAGTCGATAGCGGCGGCATCAGCTTTGCCGTCAAGAACAGCCTGTAGAGATGCGAAATGTGAGCCTGTTTTGAGCATCGAGCCGAAATGCTCGAAGGTTTTTCCTCGCAGAAGCAAGCTATAACTGACAATGTTGTAGCCGGAATGTGATGCTTCTTCGTTGAATGCCCAGCGCGAACCTTGCAATGCGTCAAACGAGGTGTACGAACTATCGCGGCGCACGATGACATCTGAGTAATACAGGGGCTTTCCTTGATAGCGTTCCCCCATCACAATGGGAGCAGCCAGCAGTTCAACGGGGCGTGGTTGTGACATATTGGCATAGAGCAGACCACAGAGAAAGCCAACATCGGCCTGTCCCGTCGCGAACTCGTCCAATGATTGACCGACATGCAGTGTTGTGGGAACGCCTAAACGCTCCCCGACATTTTGTGTGATAGAGGCATAGGTATCGTACAGGACAGGGGAAAGAAAGGTAGCGAATTGTAGCATCAGCTTTTCCAATCTACCAGAAATTCCTGGTCCTTGTGCTCTACCTGTGTGCCCAGCATTGGATGCAGCTCCATTGCGGGCGAATATTTGCTTGCGGGCGTGGTACGTCCTAGTGCTTCCGCCATTGCGCGAACATACTGCGGGGCGCCACCACAGCAGATGCCGATATAGTTGACGCCGATGTGTTGTGCTTTGCGTGCGAAATCCGCCATCTCGAAGCGATTATGCAGGAATGGCTCAAGGGCAAGTGGGAAGGCACGTTGTCCGTTGTCTAATTCTAACGCTTCAAACGTGGGGTGCTGTGCATTCGTTTTGTAGGGAACGGGTTGTGCCGCGACATAACAACTTACAGAAGCGCGTACTTGCTCGATAATCGGTAGCATTGTCTCTGGTCCTCGGTCGCAGTTGAGACCTACGATATCGGCTCCGGCATCGGCAAGGCGTTTACATGCCTCAACATAGTCGTAGCCATCGCGCGTCTGATCTTTTTGGACGGATGCAAGCGTGACCATCGCGGGAAGTTTGAGTTCTTTGATCACATTCAACGCAATCAATGCCTCACCTAAATAATCGTTGGTCTCGGCGATTACGAAGTCGATACCCTCTTCGACAGCCCAGCCGAGTTGCTCCTCATACATGGCGCGTACAACTTTTGCCGACGCTTCGTGGTTCTGTGGATCATAGGCCCATGTGTTGCAAATATTGCCCGCAACGAGTGCGTCACCTTCGCGGGCAACCTCGTTCGCGAGTCGTACCGCTTGCCGATTCATCCGCTCAAGATCGTTTTCGCGTCCGACATCCTTCAATTTTTCGCGGTGTGCATAATAGGTGAGCGCGACCATCACATCGCTCCCTGCACGCAGAAATTCGCGGTGCAGTTCTTTGACCGCCTCTGGAAAGTCCAGCACCACCTCTGGCACATACGGACCTGCTTTGATATAGCCTCGACGCTCTAACTCGAAGACATAGCCTTCCGAACCGAGCACAACCCCTTGTTGTAAACGTTGTAGAATGCCGCGTGTTGTTCTCTGTTGCATGGTGTGTTCTCTCTTTCTGATTGATACCCTCTGTAGGGACCGATTTATCACGTCCTCTTGGCAAATGACATCCCGAAGAGGACGTGATTAAATCGGTCCCTACAGGCGATATACCCTAATTCGTTTGTTAAACCGCATGGTTGCGTCGCATGTAATTGATGCATTGATCACGCTGTACGCGAAAATCTATGTGGCGAAAAACGCTCGATGTTATACACCGTTCTGCCTTGTATTGCTAATTGCATCAATGTGCGACCTATCCACGAAGCGTATTTATAGCCTGTGCCACGCCAGCCGACGCCAACGATGATATTGGAAAAGTCAGGAATATCGCCCAGAATAAAATTGTCGTCGGCTACTAGATCATAGAAACACTGATCGACCTCAGTCACATCGACGGTTTTGGCATCGCGCAATGAGGGCATACACTCTTCGACAAAGCTATGTACATCCTGAATGCGTGTGTTGAGCGTCTTCACATCCGGGGGATTATAAAAGCCAATCTTGACTCCTGGCACTTTGTCGGCATAGATGGGATGCCCGTAGATACCCACATCGAGATAGGCGAAGACAGGCAGCACGTCAGAGGTGAACTGCTCCCACTTGTCTGCCGATGGCATAAAATATTTTGCCTGGCTGGGACGATCTGGTGAAAGCGGAAACGAGACCTTGCAGTTGTCTACGCGCTCTAAGACTTCGTTGGTGCCAAGGCCAGCTGTGACTACCAGCTTTTGCGTGACAAATTCGCCCTGGTTTGTATTGATATACAATTGCTTGTCACGTTCTATAATGCGTTCTACATCCACATGTTCGACAATACGTACACCGCGTTCTCGCAATATGGCAAGCAATGTACGATTGACCTCTGGCACGTAAAGTAGACCAGCTTCGACATCGAGTCGTGCCAGATCAACATCGAACTGGGGAAAGCGTTGCTGCAAGCTCTCAGCATTGAACGCCTCAGCTTGTAGGTGTAGCTGTTGCAATATCTCATAACTTTGGACTGCATAGGTTGTGGAGAGGTCAGGAGTGATGCTCTTTTTGGCAAGGTTCAGACAGCCACATTCAATTAGAAATGGAGCCTCAGCTTTTTGTTGGAAGTCGAGCCATAAACGTCGTGCTTCATAGGCCAATTGTGCATAGAGTGGGTCAAGATAATCGTTTCTAATCGAGCGCGTGTAGCTGAACGAGGCAGCTTTTTTGTTCTCGCTGCTCACCGTCGCTTTCTCTAAAATAGTAATGTTTCTCACAAATTCGGAGGCATAATAGGCCGTAAAGAGACCCATCACACCACCACCGATGATGGTCAGGTCCTGAGTTGTTTCGTGCATGGAATGATCCTTTACATACATGTATGGTTCTGTAGGGACCGATGTATCACGTCCTCTTCGGGATGTCATTTGCCAGGAGGACGTGATACATCGGTCCCTACAATTCCTGTTGTCGGTTATCAAAATTCATCAAAACGTCATGAACGTAGGTATGTTCTCGAACAACGGGTCTTTGTTGTGCTGTCTGAAACGCATAAAATCGAGTATGCAACGCCTTCATTTCGTCGTGGAAAAGACCATGAGGCATAACGCCAGTATGTAGACGTATCCACTCGTAATAGCGTGGTGCTAATTGGTAAGCGGCGTGTGCGTGGGTTTCGGTACGGAGCACCTGTTGCTTTGACTCGATATTCTCCATCAAGACAAGGTTGCACCAGATGCCTGTACGCAGCTCTAACGAGGAGTAACCCAGGATGCCAGAGTTGTTGACCATCTCGGCGACCAATTGTGCATCAATCGTGTGTATCTCATCAAGAATAGTTGCATCTAGTGTCTTCTGTTTTCGGCTAATGAAGCCAACAAATGCAAGTGCTGGGCATTGAAGTAATGCTTGGCAGTTATAAAGCGCGATACGATGAATGCGTCTATGTCGCTCCTGAAAATTGTAGAGTATCGGGCGTTGCGAGGTTACGCATGGTTCTAGTTGATGTAAGGTGACGCGCATACGTTGGCGCATACATTTCAGCACAAGGAGGTCTGAGGTGCCTTTGCTGAGAACAGTCGCACGGCTATCAGGGAGTTGATTGTTCTGCATAGTGTTGTTCCGCCCTCTTCTCTATGGGAAATTGACCCATTGGCGATGCCAAATGGGGTGAAGGAGTAAAAAAACAGGGTATGTTGAATGAGAAGATGTGCTACTTGTAACAGGTTAATGAGGGCAACAGGAATGTCCAGAGGCGTGCGTGGATGAGCAGAACAAGGGGCGACCAGTCTGTACTTGAACGGTCCAAAGTTGTGTCGAGATAGATAGGGTGTGTTGTTTCATAGTTCTGCACTCCAAATAACAGTTCTGTCCTTCAACACCGTTGTTGTGCAGGTTGCAGATAGGGGGGAAGCAATTCCTTCTTGTTGTTTATTGTATAGGATATGTAACTGTCTTGTCAACCG
>CAXTWV010000384.1:0-4620 GCA_964248005.1 uncultured Ktedonobacteraceae bacterium
CCCATCGTTGGGCGCAATGAATTGCTGCCCCTACCGAGAGGATTCCCGTTTTCGGGTGTCAAAGTTCATCAGGCGACATCAATTAAAATTGTTTAAAGAAGGTGTCATGGATCGCGCTCAACAGTTTATTCAACTCTATAATCAGCTTTCACGCTATTTGCGAGAGCATAGCGATGCCGATACAAATCTGCCCTTCTATCAACTCATTCGAGTTGCTTCAACGACGCATAGCACAGTGAGACGTTATCTGGCAGACCTCAAAGAGTACGGAGACCTACGTAACGCCATTGTGCATAACCAGACCTATCCACAACAAGTTATTGCGGAACCGACGGAAGCCACGATAGCCCAATTCACCCGCATCGTCGAGAGCATCACTGCTCCAAAGCGTCTTATCCCAACATTTCAAAAAAACCTTCATCTCTTCTCCACACAGGATTTGCTGTTAGAAGCGTTGGGATACATTAAAAACAATGAGTTTTCGCAGATAGTTGTACAAAGTCGTGTCGGCTTGTCGCTCCTCAGTATCGAGGGTATCGCGCTCTGGTTTGCTGAGCAGCAACGGGCAGAAATGAATATAGAGAAGGTAACGGTAGGTGATACGCTAGCTCACGAACATCCTGATAACGCACTTTTCATGGCACGCAACGCATTTGTAGACGACGCACGGGAAGCCTTTACAGAAGGCACCTTGACACGTACACATCCTCGTCTGATGGCTATTATCATCACCAACACAGGCAAACGCACAGAACAACCTCTCGGAATTATTACGCCATGGGACCTCTTGCAAGATGTAACTACTCCGTAGTAGCAAAAATAGGAGACACAAAAACACCGAGGCATATGATGCTTCGGTGTTTTTGTGTCTATGACATCCTATTTTTCTCTGTTCTTGTACCGATACTTTTATATTGAGGAAGTTCGATGGAGGTGTGAGGAAATTCTGAGAGAGGAGGATAGAAGAGGCTCTTCGTGTCTCTTTGACGTAAGAAACGCTTGTCTAGCAGCGAAGACTGTCTACACAAGCACTAAAAAATATTGGAGGAAAACTTCGTGACAATTCGTCGTATCCATCCCCTACGTCTACTCGCAATTCCGCTGTTTATGCTGGTCTTGACGCTTATCACAAGCTCTGTTGCATTCGCGGACTCAAGTCCTGGATCAACGGTAGTTAATGGTGCAGGCAGCGTGACTGAGGCAATGACCGCACCAACCATCCCTGCTGTTACCCTGGCTGGTATTGACCAAACCGTTAACTACACATTGCCAGTCACAGTAGTTGACGCGACAGGTACTGGCAATGGTTGGAATCTAACGATTACCTCGACAGCCTTTACCACTGGTGGTGGTAGTCCACATACACTGGCAGCAAATGCGTCAACAATCACCTCTGTAGCAGCAGCGTGTGTAACATCAACATCGACGTGTACTGCTCCAAGTAATGCTGTCGCTTATCCGCTCGCATTGCCAGCAGGAGCGTCTGCTCCAACGGCAGCAAAGTTCTTCAATGCCGATGTAGACACTGGTCTAGGCAAGTTTACCATTACGCCAACAATCTCTATCGCTATTCCTGCGAATACCTATGCATCAAACTCAGGGTACAGTAGCACGATCACAGTTGCGGTAGTGAGCGGGCCATAACTCCCCTTTTTTAGACATGTCTATACTGAACATACGGGAGGAAACGTCATTGTTTCCTTCCGTATGTATCTCTAAAGATTTGTTTTTTTATCTTTTAGGAGGATGTGGAGCATGTATAGTAGATTTTTTTCTTTGAACACTCGAACACTATCACCCGTATTACTACTCGTTCTTCTTACTACTCTGGCTCTCGCTTATACAATGGCATTTGAAATACATACAACTCATGCAGACGGTGGGAGTACCAGTTTTAGTATCCAGCCTTTACACTATGACTCAGCGAATATAGCTACGAGGTCATATTTTATTCTTGATGGCAAGCCAGATACGACTGTACAAAATGGCATTCGGATCAAAAATACGGGGACGGAACCGGGAACGGTTACACTCTATGCAGTCGATGCGACAACAGGTCAAAATAGTGGGCTTGTCTACAATGCTCAAGATGTACCGAGTCATGATGTTGGTTCCTGGTTGCATCTGGCGCAACAACAACTTACGATTGCGTCTGGACAGAGCAAAGATGTTCCATTTCAGGTGAGTATTCCTAAAGGGGCACGTCCAGGTCAACATATTGGGGGCATCGTAGCAAAAAGCGTCGTTCAAGCTAGCACACAAAAAAGTACATTTCATGTGGATGTGCAGAGCCTCTCGATTGTCGCGGTTCAACTAAACGTGGCTGGCCCGCAAGCAGATCGGCTTGAGATGACCGGGATACAGGCGAGTGGGGCAAACGGCTATCAGAATCTCCTCATTAATTTGAGCAATACAGGAACAACACTGCTTAAGCCACATGGTACGCTGCAGGTGCTTGATGCACAGGGGAACATGCTCCAAAATCTTACCGTTAAGCTAGATACATTCTTGCCAGACACAATCATTAGCTACCCTGTGTATATGCAGAATCACCCGTTAGAGGCTGGTACCTACACCATTGACCTGCAACTTGCGTATGGGCATCAACATATGCTTCACGCAAAGCAAACGTTGACAGTGACACAGAAGCAGGTTTCACAGGTATTCAAGTCCCGGGGGCCATTTCAACTTACAGGAGGTTTCTCTGGTTGGCAAGGAGCTTTAGTGGGTCTCCTGCTGGTTCTTGCTGCTGGTAGTGTGATTTTCGTAAGCTATACCTTCTGTCGCAAGGTCATCGTCTCACTAGCTAAAAAGAGGTAAAGGAAAAGGACAGAACCAAGAAGGGAAGAGGTTCATCGTTGAAACTCATTTGCCATGAAAGGACTCATGGCACCCACCTTAGAGGGAAATAGGCTACGTGGTACAGGAGAAAGCGAGAAAGAAAGAAAACATGGAACGCTTAGGTTCCTCTTGTACGTTAGACAAGCACCTCGCTAATCTCTCCAACGATTTTCTGAATCTCGCGCAAGCGATGTTCCGCAAGTTCAACATTTTCTAGTGCTTGTGCGAGAATACGGGCTTCGAGTGATGGATATGTTTCAGCTATTTCTGGATCAATAGCTCCACCAATCAGTTCCAGAGCGCGACTCAACTTGTTTTCCACGGTTGCTGCTGACATGTTTGTGATACCCCTCAATACTTTAGGAACCTTCTGTCAATTGCGAAAACACGATTTATGTGAATAGTATTCCACCAGAAAACTACGCGCTCCTCATATCCTTCTATTGCCATTACGTTTGTTACCAAAGTTTTGTTACAACATAGGACATCTTTTTTCTGAAGCAGCATTTTTTCGTCAAGACTCAGCTTATCACTGCTACTATCATACACTAGATGCGCAAAAACTCCAAAACGGGGGTACCAACATTCCTATTACCTTTAGAGAAACGTTAGATACCGCTGTTTCCGCCTACTTATTTATTTTACTGAGGAAGACAAGGAGAACAATATGGAGTCTAACACAATCATATAGATAGGTCTTTGTACTTTATGAGGAACATAAAAAAACGCTTAGAGCATAAATTGTAGTGGTTTTATTCGTTGACTTTGCACAAAAGTGCATGGTAAGGTTAGTAGGTACACAGAAATAACACACTATAAAAAAATCGTTCTCCAAACTCGTACTACGCTATTGGTAGCGAACGTTCTTGGAACCTGTATAGTTTTGCAAGAGATAAGGAAGGAACATAGATTATGGCAGAATACGCTTCACATCATGCGTCTGTAGCGGTTAATGCACCCGTTCATCAGGTGTATTCACTGTTTACGCATTTTAACGATTTTCCTAAGTTCATGAGCTTTGTGAAAGAAGTAACATACCGCGACGATCAGAACAGTCACTGGGTTGCCGATGTTGTTGGTCGCCAGGAGTGGGACGCGGTAAACGAGAATTGGATTCCAGATCAGCAGATTGGCTGGCGTTCAACCAGTGGTGTCGAGAACTTCGGCAAAGTGACCTTCCAACCAATCAACGCAGATCAGACAAAGGTTGATGTTTATATCAACTATAATCCGCCCGCAGGAGTACTTGGTGATATTGGTGAGAACCTCGGCGTTGGAAGTCGCTTTGAGAAGTCCCTTCAAAACGACTTAAATCATTTTTCGCGAATGGTAGACGAGGCACCTGCGGGCGCACTCGATCCGAATTCGTCAAACTACCTGTTCCACGGCGATAGTGCAGCCGCAAAAGGTACCACGACGAGTCGCCAGAACGAGACAATGTACAACGATGCTAACGCAACTCAGAACACAGGCGCGACAACTGATCGTCCACTACTAGACAGAGACATCACGGGTACGACGAACCAGGATTTAGCGGCAAACGAGACCGATATTCCAACTATTGGAGGGCAGGCAGGTCCTGCTAGCACGGTTATATCGAATCCAGAACTTCCAGGGTACTAAGTACTATCCAATTTTGGCTCTATAAGTATCGTTTAGCACGGCGGTTTCATCGCCGTGCTAAACTGTGTTTTCTTGCAAAGAACATCGTGTTACCCGATAATGTGGTGTAGACGTATCATTATTATAGGGATAGAAATCATTAGATAAACAGGAAGT
>CAXTWV010000385.1:0-4579 GCA_964248005.1 uncultured Ktedonobacteraceae bacterium
TGTTCGTCAAGCGGCTCCGTTGTACCTGTTTCGCGTAAAAGGAAACGTTGGATTTTCCCTGTGGCTGTTTTGGGCAGTTCAGGAAGAAACTTGATGGTACGTGGATATTTGAACAAGGCAAGCTTGCCCTTGACAAAGTTCTTCAGCTCATTCGATAACGCTTCCGATGGTGTATATCCTTCTCGCAATACAACATACGCTTTCGGCTTGACCAGTTTCTCTTCGTCGATGGATCCGACGACTGCCGCTTCCAGGACGGCGGGATGCGCGATCAAGGTGTTTTCGACTTCAACGGGTGAGACCCATTGTCCACCAACCTTGAGCATGTCATCTGAACGGCCGCAATACCAGTAATAGCCCTCGGCATCCTGATAATACTTGTCGCCCGTAGCAATCCATTGACCATTCATCGTGTTTTTTGTCTTCTCATGCTTATTCCAGTAATGTGTGGCGATACTATCACCCGCGATAAGTAGGTTGCCAATATCTCCCTGCGGTACCGTCTGTCCTGCCTCATCGGTAATCATAGCAGCATAGCCTGGGACGAGTTTTCCTGTACTGCCAGGGCGTATCTCTCCAGCGCGATTGCTGATGAAGATGTGGAGTATCTCGGTCGAGCCGATGCCATCCAGGATTTGTACACCAAAGGTCTGCTCCCAACGACGTTGAATGTCAGCAGGTAGGGCCTCACCAGCAGAAACGCATATACGTACCGAGGAAAAGTCGAAACGCTTGCCAACATCAGGCAGAGCTAGCATACTCGCGTAGAGTGTCGGCACACCGAAGAAAATGGTTGGACGGTACTGCTCTACCACCTTGAACATATCCTCAGCCAATGGTCGCCCTGGATAGAGAACAGTGCTTGCACCAACACCAAAGGGGAAATACAAACCATTGCCAAGTCCATAGGCGAAATAGAGTTTCGCGGCAGAAAAGGTGATATCGTTTTCAGCGATACCGAGGACCGACTTGGCATAATATTCCGTGCAGTACAACATGTCGTGTTGCAAATGCACACACCCTTTAGGAAAGCCCGTACTCCCTGAACTATAAAGCCATAATGCACTATCATCCTTATGCGTCTCTGCCGCTTGTAGCGTAGGGGATGCGTTGCTCACAAACTTCTCGAAGTCATGCAGAGTTGCGGTTTCTGGTTCGCTGAGTCCAACAACGATAACGTGGCGCAGGTATTTGAGTTGTGGACGCAAAGGTGAAATTGTTTGCCAGATCGACGCATGAATAAATAGAGCGCGGGCGCGGCAATCATTCAATAGATAGACATAATCATCCGGTCGCAACACCGTATTCATGGGTACAACAACCGAGCCAATTTTGATTGTACCAAAGAAGGATGCCGCAAATTGTGGCGAGTCGAGTAAGAGCAAGGCTACACGTTGTTCTAAATCGACGCCAAGATTGAGCAAACCATTGCCAACACGGTTGGCGAGTTCGCCAATCTGCGCGTAGGTGTAGGTCGCACCTTCGGAGTAGACCGCGATCTTTGCGCCACGACCTTCAGTAACGTGACGGTCGAGAAACGCCGTGGCGACATTAAACTGATCGGGAACAACAACATGGGACGCAGACATGTCAGCCGTGGGCGACGTATGCAACATAGAACACCTCTTTTCCATCAGACAGACTTGCGTAGTATAGGAGCGGGATTGTTATTACTACTACTATATCATTAGATTGGCTACAGAGGAAACTATGTAATATTATCGCGTCCTTTGCTGAAAGGTAATCGGCAGATGCTTCAAGCCATAGACAATTGGACTAACCACAGCCTCTAATAGAACACCATGTGAGCGTTTGATGTCTGTCAAGCGTTCAAGTATCGCGGTCAGCGCGATTTTTGATTCGAGACGGGCAAGCGGTGCGCCAAGACAGAAGTGAATGCCATAACCAAAGGTAAGATGGCGATTTGGCGAACGCTTGATATCGAAGAGATTGGGCAGTGGAAAGTGTGCTGCGTCACGATTGGCAGAGGCCAGCATAGGCATGACCCATTGGCCCGCTTTGACGTGTTGATCGTCAAATGTTGTGTCTACGACCGCAACACGTGGTGCGGTATGTACAGATGGAAGATAGCGTAGTACCTCCTCAATAGCCGAGGGAAGCAATGTGAGTTCGGCACGAAGTTGTGTCATTGCTTCAGGAAAGGTATCAAGGCATAATAATGCGTTTGCGATAAGGTTGCGCGTCGTATCATTCCCCGCTAGTAATAGCAGAGAGCAGAAACTCGACAACTCTGTATCTGTGAGATGCTGTCCATCCACCTGTGCTGTCAGCAAAGCAGAAATGAGGTCGTCTTGTGGGGCGGCGCGATGCAGAGCAAAAATGGTCCTGAAATAGATATCAAGTTCACGTTGTGCTTGAGCCGCTGCAGGAGTCGTGATCTCGAAGAAATCACTTGTCCAGTGCTTGAATTGTTCCTGGTCGGCAGTTGGGACACCGAGCATTTCCGCGATAACGGTGATGGATAAGGGATAGGAAAAATCGTCAATGACATCCATCTCGCCACGCTCAATCACGGCATCGAGCAGGCTATACACAATCGCAGTGATACGAGGTTCGAGTTGAGCGATGGTCCGAGGTGTGAAGGCTTGTGTGACCAATGCGCGATACAAGCGGTGTCGTGGTGGGTCCATTGCAATCAAGTTGTTACTGGCAGAACGAGTCGAGTTTCGTGGTTGTGCCGGGTCCAGCCCTCCTCGATCATTTGAGAACGTGCTATAGTCGGAGAGCACACGCTGCACTTCCGCATACCGAAACACAAGCCACACTTGCCGTTGTTCGTCATAGAACGCAGGTCGATCTGGTAGAGGATGAAAGCCCGGAAAAAGGGGATGTGCCTCTTGAGATGTTGTGTCCATATGCTGTCATGACTCACTTTCATGCAGTAGAGAATGATGCAATTCTATATGAGTATAACATATGTACAGGATTTGAAAGGTATTATGAGTATGCAAAAGTTTACCGAGAAATGTGTGATGCCTCTGTGTCTTGACAGGACGGGTCACTATATTCTACCTTGTTACCATGCCCAAGTTCTGGGGTATATTATAAGTCCTCCCTATCTTCTCCCAATTCGATTAAATCGTATGTACTACGATGAACACCAAGTGTGTGCTCAACTAGCAGAGCAACCAGTTGTTCGCCGTTCATGAGAGCAACCGGAACAGCGTCACGTCGTGCTGCTTCTTGTTTCGCCCCTTCGCTAAAATCACTTGTGGTAATAATCAAACCCTGGTCATGTGTTCCAAGGCTCCCGCGCACTTGCTGTACGATAGGTGATTGAATATTATTCTTCCAGCGTTTGACCTGAACTGCCATATGAAGGCGAATAACATCACCAACAACAAGCGTACCACGTACATCAATTCCGCCATCACCTGCTGGTTTTGTCACAGTAACCTCTTCAAAACCAACGGCTGCAAGCAACTCACCAATGAGTTCTTCAAATTCTATTGGGTTCATAGTATGAAGGTGTGCGTGGAGTTGCTGACGAATGTCGTAGTTATGTTGTTCAATCAATGCAGCCAGTTTGGGCTGCTGCTCATGCCATTGTGTGAGAGATACTTGGCCTTTTCCATGTTTGACAAAACGAGGAGGCTCACCGCGCCTCACCTGACGCGCAATCTCTGACAATATTTGTGCGTACATGGTAGCTTCTGGAGTCTTCCCTTGTGTATCAAGCAAACCAAGCTCTAATGCCTTGCGCGTAATCTCGCGGTAGTGCATTGGTTGCCGACGACCATACTGTTCAAGCACTTCCTGAGCAGCATCAGTAAAGGAGTGTGTACGAGACGAAGGTGTTACTGAAGTAACAAAAGTATTCTGCTTTATCGGTACACCCTCAGAGGAGATATCATCGAAATGCGTTGTGCTTATGTATTCAGGTACACCCCAGCGGCGTAGTGCAAAGATGCCTTTAGCTGTACGTTGGAAGCGCGAAGATGTATTATGATCTTTAATGTCAACAGCTAGGCTAGCGTTTACTGTTGCTTCTGGTGTGGCACCGTGTGTAGCCCACAACTGTTGTTGTAGTATTCGCTCTGTAATAATGCGAACATGAAGTGGTATTCCAGCTTCTTCTAGTATCTGCTCTACTGCTTGTAGCACATTCATCAAGTGATCTCCTCTTCGACATGTACACGTACCTTCCCTGTAAGTAAATCGTGCATGAGTCCTTATGGCTATGTCTCCTAAATTGGGTATATGTATCAACTCGTGGACAGAAGCTTATCTTTGCACATCATTGTATCGTATTAGCGAGGACATCTCAATAGAAAATAGTTAGATTAAAGAAGAATTGTTCTACATTAAGAAAAGGGATAATACACTTCAAAAAGTAAATCGCATTTCCCCTAGAAGATAAATTTATGCTTTTGCTGCCAAGTCTGCTGTCAGAATAAGAAGTTCGCTAAACGACAAAAAGCCTCAAGCTACTTCTCGTCTAGCCTGAGGCTCATCTTTATTTTCTAATCACTTCTCGAAAAGTGCCAAGGGACAGAATCGAACTGACGACACCAGCATTTTCAGTGCTGTGCTCTACCAACTGAGCTACCTTGGCTTG
>CAXTWV010000386.1:0-2576 GCA_964248005.1 uncultured Ktedonobacteraceae bacterium
AAAACGCGAGCAAACAGTTTATCTATGAGGAGAAGGCATTATGGGGGTGGTTGAATACGTTCAACCACCCCCATAATGCCTTCTCCTCATAGTTATTTCTGCGCGTCGTTCTCTAAAGCACGAAGGCCGTCTAATAAAGCAGTAGGCTCTAAGCGGCGTGTGTGATCCTCATGGACAAAGGCTAAGTGAATTGTTCCATCCTGGGCGACGATAAATGTTCCAGGCATCGGAAGTTCCCACGACGAATCGCCATCAAACGTTGGTACATCAGAACCAATACTTGTGTACATTGCACGGAATTGCTCTGGCAAAGCAAAAACGAGCTTGTACTGGCGAGCAACAGCGTTGCCAACATCGCTAAGCACAGTAAAGGACAACTCCTTTTTCTCAACCGTTGACAGAGAGTGATTGGGTGTTTGCGGTGAAATTGCCACCAATGTTGCCCCTAACGCCTGTATCTGCGGAAGAATGTTCTGGTACGCATGCAGTTGAAGGTTACAGAACGGACACCATTCTCCTCGGTAGAAGGTAACTACAACGGGACCGCGCTGAAGAAGTTCCGAGAGTGTTACCTGCTTGCCAAAGGTATCAGGTAGCGTGAAGTCAGGCGCTTTATCGCCAACTTTCAAACTGTATTTCGCAATATCTGTTTGAACGAGAGTCTCAATGCTTTTATAAAAGTTTGAGAGAAGCTCAGGTGGTAGTTGTTCAGCAGTCTGAGCTAGAAAGACTTCAATTTGTTGCTGGAGAGTTTCACTTGGGGTCTGGTCTGTAGTCGTCATAGGTTTTCTCCTTGTTCTTGAATATGGAAGAAGTTTTTTACTCCTCGCTGTCTTAGACCAGAGTTTTATTGCATTGTGACAGTTTTGAAAAAGTTATTACTCTCCATCTAAAAGTAGGATGTGGCGGAAATTAGGTGTGTTAATAAGCCGATGTAATGCAGTTGCTTGGTCAGGAGGAACAAGAAAGGGTTGCTCCCGAAACACTGTAGCGTGTTGCTGTTCGATGAGAGAGTCGATTTCGTGAGTTCGATCAGGAGCAAGCGCGGAAATTTGTCCAAGTCGCTCACGAGTAAATTGGCGACGATGCGGATCAATGTACCCCTGCTCAACAAACGAGCGCGTTTTGCGAGCACAGCGACAGGGATTCGACGTGTTGATGAGGCCGCACTTGTTATTCATGTAGTTGTAGAGGTCATGGCGTGCGCGAGTGAGCAACTGCCGAAAGTTGCTGGGTGACAGGTCCATAAGTTCTGCCCCAAGTTCGCTCTTGACCCCAAACAACTCGCCTAGAATGTACACCAGCCGTTGTCGCTGATCCAAGCAAAGGAGCATAGCTTTCGTACACCCAATTTTCGCTTCCTCAATCAAGATAGGCATGGGAAGAGATACATCCGCAGGATTGGGTAGTGTCGAATCCGCTAGTTCATCCATTAACGTCCCAAGTTCGGAAAACGTGACTTCTCTATGCTTTTGTTTGAGATTGAGGATATGGTTGACCACAATGCGATAGAGCCATGTTCTGAAGCTACTTTTTCCTTGAAAGGTACTGAGCTTTGTGAGCATCTTGAGCAATACCTCTTGCGTGATGTCCTCTGCTTCCTCGCGCTTGCGGACCATGCGCACAGCGATATTAAAAATCCACGCTTGATGCCGTTGAATGAGTTGTTCGAGCGCATCCCAATCCCCATTTCTAGCCTGCTCTACTAGGTACTCATCGGGAACATCAACACTAGTTGTTTCAGTAAATGGGTTATACATAGCATATACTTTCTGAAAAAGGGTTCTTGTCTAACGTTTTTTGTTATCATTCATAAAGACAGGCCAGATTTCCATTTGTGACAGTTTCTAAGCGCAAGATAGAACACCTATTGTTGACGTGTCTCAAAACGTACCTTACAATTAAGCTGCAAAACCTTACCCCATTTACGGGGCAAGTGAGACAAATGCAAGAGCGATTGCAGGAAAAGGCAACATAACATTATGAGTATATTCGACATCATACAGCGTCGGCGTAGCATCGGAAAGATGACCGAGCAGAGTCCGACACGCGAACAGATAGAGCGGCTTTTGGAGGCGGCAACACACGCGCCGAATCATCATAAAGCGGAACCGTGGCGTTTCTTTGTGCTGGCAGGCAAGGCACGAAACGAATTGGGCGAAATTATGGCCTCTTCGCTAGCCACACGCCTACAAGAGACGATGGGCGAGAAGACGCAAGCGATGCTCGATAAAGAGCGCAATAAACCGTTACGTTCACCTATTGTAATAGTGGTCGCGTCAGAGCATCCCACGACACCAAATGTAATAGCTATCGAGAATGTCGAGGCTACTGCTGCGGCTGTACAAAACATGCTGCTAGTCGCGGAAGAGATGGGTTTAGCATGTATGTGGCGTACAGGTGATGGGCCTTACGACCCGCACATTAAGCAATGGCTGGGCCTCTCAACTGAAGATGCTATCGTCGCGTTCCTCTATGTTGGCTACCCCGCTATTTCTCAGACGGAGCGTCGGCCAATACCTTTCGACACCAAAACAACATGGTTAGGATGGGAAGAATAACAATGAACCCTACAA
>CAXTWV010000386.1:2676-4539 GCA_964248005.1 uncultured Ktedonobacteraceae bacterium
GCATACTCGACACTCACGGTCTCGTTTGGCAGTTTGCCGAACTTACGAACCGGCACAAACCCGCAGTTCAGTTGGTATGCAAGCGGTGCGCCAAAGATAAAGCCGCGTGACTCCACGCCCACAACGGTCTGAATACCTGCTCCGGCATAGTGTGCGGCGAGACGATCTATAGCCGCGTGGAACGCTGGTCCGTCTTGCAGCATAGGCGTGATATCCTTAAACAACACGCCTTGTTGCGGAAAATCTTGTACGTCACGAATATAGTCTTCAAGACGTATGTCAGGTATTGATGACATGAGCGGTGCTCTCCTCTACAGCTACTGAATAATACTTTGTAGGGACCGATTTATCACGTTCTTTTGGTAATTGACAACCGATAAGAAGCGCAAATGCGGTTTGACAAAATAATACGTCACTTGTAGGGACCGATTTATCACGTCCTTGCCAGCATATCCACCCGTTACAAGGACGTGATAAATCGGTCCCTACAGGTGACGTATCCGCATGATTGTGTTAATTAGATTATCAGTTCCTACAGAATATAATCCCAACGTATTATGCGCGGGTTCCGTTGTAAAGTATACGCTAGCCCAATCATGAGTGCAAGACAAGCGTATTTTCTGCTATCTCCCTGCTCCAGCCGTAGCCGTGTCAGCGGGTGGTAATTGCGCAGTACAATAAGCACAACGCGTTGCCCTGAGTGGCACTGTACTCAAGCAGAACGGACACTCACGCGTCGTTGGCGTATTATCCTTGTGCGGTGTGAAACGATCCGTCAACGCATTCACCGGTTTCACAACGAGAAAATACACAACAGCAGCTACTAGTAAGAAATTTACAAGAGCTCCAATAAAATCTCCTATAAGAAATGCACCTTGTGGACCCACAGTCCATCCAAATTTAGGTGTTCCAAAGATGAGACCAATTAATGGTTTGATAAAATCGTTTACAAGAGCATTGACGACTGCTGTAAATGCGGCACCAATAACAATACCGACCGCTAAATCAACGACATTACCGCGTAGAATGAACTTCCTGAAATCACCTAATTGACCTAGACCTCCACGAAATCCCCGTTCTCCAAAGTCTCTCATACGATCCATGAAATGATACCTCCAAATAGAATAAGAAAAGCAAACGAATGTAACATTGGATATAACCTTATCCAACGTCTACATATAAAACGTATGCGAAACATAATATGGTTCCAAAGAGACAATAGTTTACTTTATGAGATAGAATGCAGGACGATACAGCTATTTGGAACAATAACACTGGAAGAAAATGCATGTTTCTTCGCGTTATCGTAGGTACTATGACAGACAATGTAGCGTAATACCTCTTGTGTTGTCTGTATAGGTGTTGTACGCTCATGACGAAAGGATATCTATTTCATGAATATTGGGATAATCGGGGCTGGAAATATTGGAGCGACTGTGGCACGGCTCTTTGCCAAAGCTGGTCATTCCGTCGCTATTAGCAATTCTCGTGGACCGCAATCGTTGGCGTCGCTGGTTGTGACACTTGGCGCAAACGTTACGGCAACAACGGTTGATGATGCCGCGAAATTCGGCGAAGTCGTCCTGTTAGCTGTTCCGTGGCGTACTCCTGAAGCCTTGCCTTCCTCGAAGTTGTTACAAGGCAAGATTGTGATCGACGCGATGAACCACTATACATCTACGGGCGATATACATGATTTGGGTAGCAGTACGTCAAGCGAAGAAGTGGCGAAACGTCTTCCCGGCACGCGCATCGTCAAAGCGTTCAACACGATGTACTTTGAGACGCTACGTACTGGTGGTAGGCAAAACCCAAAAGACAGGCTGGTACTATTCGTGGCGGGTGACGATGCCGAGGCAAAAG
>CAXTWV010000387.1:0-4534 GCA_964248005.1 uncultured Ktedonobacteraceae bacterium
TATCCCCGCACATCCTTCTGCTTCAGAAAATAGCCAATAAGACCACCCAGAATCACAATGGTCAACGCCAGGAAGAACCAGCACAGGAGCAGGTGTCCTACAGCATCAGCTTGACTATACTTTGAGAAGACGGTTCCTTGAAATGACCAACCATCGGCGCGAATAGGGGGACCATGCAGTCCTACGGTGGACCCCATCGCAGCCATTGCCCACCGTGCTGGAAAGAAGGCCGCGACAAAGGAGAGAAAGGGGCCGTCAAGTTTGAAGATGATGCCCGAAAAGATGACCTGTGGAATGAGTACAAGAGGTACGATACTCATAGCGCGGTCATTATTAGGCACCAATGCCGAGACGGTCAGACCAATCATCAAGCCCGCAAGCGAGGTTAAGGCCATTGTGATGTAAATTTCCAGAAATGGCGGCAAAAATGTACTATGAGGGAAGGGAGCCTTCAAGTTGACGAGCAACGTAAGAATCAAGCTTTGCGCAAGGCAGAGTATGCCAAGCACAACGATTTTCGAGAACATATATGGGACAATGCCGAGGTTTACAGTACGCTCGCGCTTATATATCGGTGCCTCTTTGACAATTTCACGTGCGCCATTGATACAGCCAAACATCACGGCGGCGAAGGCCATAATGAAGAGAATGGTTTCCGCGTCACCACCGCCATTGATACTGCTATCCAGCAATTCCGCTTGCGTCTCTCCCTTTGACGAAGCGAACTGTGCTCCTTGATCGCTATACACGAAATTCTGCAATTGCTCACAATTGCTATAAAGCACTTGTTGTCCATTTACCACAATTGGTTGCGATTGATTGTTGCAGAAAGCGACACCTTTGGTGTTATCGACGAGGAAGGCCCCTGGACCAGTGAGCAGGAACAAGACAATCCCGATAATTGGTGCTTGTAAGAGCAGAATCATCAGGTTGCCCACATCATTTTTGAGCAATTCCAGATAGCGTGATGACAGGAGACCGAATTGCTTCCATGGATTACCGCGCTTCGGTTGTGTGACAACAGTTGTGGGCGTGGCAACATTGCTGATACGCGCCATATCCTTTTTAAGTGGGGCATCCACATACTTCATAAAGTCGGCAGACTGTTTGAAGCGTGCTTCGGCCTCTTGCGGAATCGTCGATTTGTCATCAGGAGGTTCAAGTGTACTATAAATCTCCGCGAAATCGCTCTTGCCAAAGAACGCTTTGGCTTCATCAGGTGGCCCAAAGTACGCAAGGCGTCCTCCACGACAGAGGAAACACACGAAGTCGCAGGATTTGATGTTATTGGTGGCATGTGTCACCAGAACAATTGTGCGTCCTCGGTCAGCTAATTTGCGAAGTAACTGCATCATCTTACGGTCCAAACCTGGATCGAGACCTGATGTTGGCTCATCCAGGAAGAAGACATTGGGGTCCGCAAGGAGTTCAAGCGCGATAGAGATACGTTTACGTTGTCCGCCTGAGAGATTGCTTACCAGTGTTTTGCGGCGAAACGTCATCTCGACATCGTTCAGCACGTCGTCGATACGTTGTTTAATCTGTTGCTCAGTTGTGTCACTTGGTAAGCGGAGTTTCGCGGCATAGTACAGAGCGCGTTCAACCGTCAAGTCACGATGGATGATATCCTCTTGCGGCACATAGCCAAGTTGTGTGCTGAACGAGGCAAGATTCTGGTAGTAGTCCTGTCCGTTGTACAGCACCTTGCCTTGTTGAGCAGGTCGTAGACCGTTGAGGGCATCCATCAGAGTAGATTTGCCTGCGCCAGAACCGCCGACAATCGCCACGAAACTGCGTGCGGGAATGGCAATAGAGATATTATTAATGATAATAGTTTTGTCTTTGCCTACTGCCTTTGTGACGTTCAGCGCGTCAATGCGGATACCTGTGCGTTCATCATGTTGGGTGAGTTCGGTTCCTGTGTAGGTGAGCTTGAACGGGCCGATGCGGATTTCGTCGCCAACGTGCAGAACTTGATCTCTCACAAGTTGACCACCGACATAGACATGATTGGTACTGCCCATATCGACAATTTTGTAGCTATTGCCCACTCTTTCCAGTCGTGCATGATGACCGGAGACCTGTGGATGATTGAGGACAACCATATTATCAGGAGCACGTCCAAGGGTCACAATCGCGGTTGTTCCAAGTTGAAACGGCTTGATGTCGGGAACAACTTCCTGACTTGCGCCACTCCCATCATTGTAGGCAAGCGTGACGAACGAGCCATGTTCATCGGCAATACGAAAGATATCGCCACGTGCCAGGACCTTCCGAAACGGCGTACTCCCACGAAAGGCTTGTCCATTATAGCTCAAGCCATTGGCGGTTGAGCCTTTTTGTGGATGAGGATGCACAATGACCAGCGAGTTGCCCTCACGAAGAATTTGTGCATGCAATCCTGACACGGTTGGTCGATTGATAACGATATCGTTTGAAGGGTCGCGCCCGATGTTAAACACCTGTTTCGCGCTAGGAAGCGAATAGACTTTCTTATCATTATCCGTATTGGCCGAAACTTCCAGTGAAGGTATACCCTGTGCCAGTGTGCCGTTATTAGGGTCTGGGGCACGTTGGGTTGCGATCAGCGCATTTTGCGCGAACACTGGTGGGGGCGGTGGTAGAGGTGGCGTGCCTGAACGAACAACTGGAGGTGGATTAGGACTAGGACGTGGAGGAGCAACTTGTATGTTATTCACTACTGGTCTGGGGACCTGGCCTACGTTGCTGACAACATGAGGAGCCTGGAAGCGAAATGTTACGCCACCTAAACCGATGATATCTTTATCGTTCATGACTCCCTGTTGCACATCACGACTGTTTATGCTCATCGTGTTTTGTGGCGCGATTTTCGTGATTGTCCAGGTACCATTTGCCCAATTGATACGGGCATGATGCCGCGATATAGAGGGGTCAGAAAGCACAATATCATTTGTTGGTTCACGCCCAATAGTGAATATAGGTTTGGTAATTTGAATTGTTTTGCCTGACGATGCCCCTGTCAGGAAGGTTAGCGAGCCAAGCTGTCCATTCACAACATCCATAGAACACTCCACTATTTAGAATCCACTACACATTTTCTTGAGCATTATACTGTAGTGATAAGCGACTGACAAGGTAGGGACCGATTATGCACATTCAAGATTGGTGCAACGTTGCATCAATCTTGAATGTGCGTTTGACATGTTCCTTGGGATACGTCGGATGTAGGGGTCTAATTCTATTACACCCTCTCGCTAATAGACAATGTTAGAGGAATGTTGAAACATTGCATCTATCCTTCCAACATGATCAGTTGGCACGAGGGTGTAATAGAATTAGACCCTACATTGGTTCAATTCTCCTGTATCAGGAAGAGAATGTACAAGAGATGAACCCCTGTACGGGTCTGCTTCAGCACACCCTCTTCGTGAGTATTAGCCACGACTTGGGGGCGGCTGCTCTGGATATTGCCCATAAGGTTGTTGTGGCTGATCATACGACTGCTGAGGATACTGCTGCTGCCCATAAGGTTGCTGTGGTTGTTGAGGGTATTGCCCGTAAGGTTGCTGAGGAGGAGGCGCATATTGTGGCTGTCCGTAAGGTTGCTGCTGTGGATATTGCGGCTGTACGTAGGCTGCTCCTTGTGGTACTGCTGGCGTTTCTGGTCCCGCGAAGATGTAGATCAACATGGTGATGCCGGAAAAGAAGAATAAGCAGACAAACCAGCCCCAACGCGACAACTGCGCCATTTTCACGAGCGCACCAATCCATGCAACTAAAGCTGGGATGGCAGAGGCGAATAGCAAGAAGAGCGAAATACCGAAAAGAACAGGATTCCCGATACTCCCCTGAGATGTATCCGTCGTTGGCGTGCTTCCAATAAGACTCACGAAGAGCAGAATGGTGGCAACAATACCAATTCCTAACGCGATGAGGTACAGTGTACGACTAAGTGACCTCTTCATAAAAACCCTCCAAATCTTGTAGATAAAACTATAATTCCTGTACTGAAGTGAACCACACCTTGTTCACCTCCTAAGTGTAACGCTAAATGTACAAAAATACTATCATTCAAACGAGGGAATTTGGCAGTGTGAGAAAATACCATTTCTCATGGAGGCTTTCTTGCCCATCAACCATGATACGTCTATAATCTATAGTACTGACTATTCGACGCACTTTTTACTTTGGAGCAAATACGCATGGATATTCCTATCGACCATACAGCGCAAACTCAACACGCAGAGGTTGATACTGAGCGACAACAGAAGGCACGTGAATATGCGCGTATCCGTCGTCGTCTCTCTTTTATCAATATCGGTATCTCAGTTATTGCAGTGCTGCTCATCTTTCTCACAGGCTTTGACGTATGGCTACGTAACATCTTGTTGCCATTAGACTGGCAACCTTTTTCCAGTGCAACACATTCTGTTCCTTATGGAGTTCAGGTACCTTTTAGCTGGTCTCCTTTGATTGTGGCGTGTTATCTTCTGGTGCTGACCATAGGTTACACACTTATCACGGCACCACTTTCGTACTATAGCGGCTTTGT
>CAXTWV010000388.1:0-2006 GCA_964248005.1 uncultured Ktedonobacteraceae bacterium
GCCTAACATCTTTTCCGTCGAGTATTTGACGCTACTCATGATGTTGTGCGCGATCTCTGATATGCGTAGCCCGTACTCCAGCACTACATACACTTCAAGAATGATCTGGTCGTTCACCAGGCGCACTTGTACGCCCTGGCTGCTCTGCTCATCTGTCAAAAGGACCGCCTGTCCATTACGCAGACGTGGCGAGGCAATGCCCACAACGCCGTAACACTCGTAGACCGCTTGTACGGCGATACTGTGAATAGCGTTTGGGAGAACTTCTATTTTCCCCAGAGGACGTACTTGTGGTTGAAGCGCGGACGATTTTGGCATAGACATATCTTCTCAACTTCTATAGACTCTTGCCAAATTGCCCAATATGCGTTATACTCGCACAACGAGATAGAATGTGTATTGGGTCATAGGTATTGGCATAATGTTGGGTTCTTTTATCTGAGATTGAAAATACCACAGGCCCTGCTGATAGTCAAGTAAAACGTGCGGAGCCACGATTTGAGTTTGTAGGAGGATTAGTAAAATGGCAGCAGGTCGTTGTGACATTTGCGAGCGGAAGCCGATGTATGGCAACAATGTACCACACTCGCAGCACCGCACACGTCGTCGCTTCATCTTGAATGTGCAGCGTCGTCGTATCGAGATAAATGGATCGCACAAAACGGTGAATATCTGCACGCGCTGTATGCGTACCATGAACAAATTACCCAAAGAAAGATAGTTTGTTCAAAAATAAAAGAGCTTGTGTCAGGTACAAAGCACCTGACACAAGCTTTTTTATTTTTGAACAGTAATAATCTGTTGGCGAGCCTCGAAGCGAGTCCGCAGTTGTCCACAGGCGGCAGCGATGTCGTCGCCACGTTCGGCACGCACACTATTACTGATGCCGCGCTCGTACAGAGCATTGCGGAAGGCACGAATAGACTCAGGTCCAGGCGTGCGGTAGTCTGCAGAGGTGGCGTTGACAGGAATGCAGTTGACGTGCGCGAACTGCTTGAGTGGTGCCAACAGATCGGCGAGTTGTTGCGCATGTGTAAACGTGTCGTTCACTTCTGCCAACAGCACATACTCGAAGGTCACTTGACGGTGTGTAGTCGCGATATAATCTTTACACGCATCGAGCAATTCATGTAGGGGATATTTTCGATTGATTGGCATTGTCCGACTACGCAATTCGTCGGTTGGAGCATGAAGCGAAATGGCGAGGTTGACTTGCAATTGCTCCTGGCTCAACTTGCGAATAGCGGGCACAAGTCCAACTGTGGAGACAGTCATGTGCCGCGCTCCTAAATTAAAGCCTGTCGCGCTATTGAGAATACGTAGAGCCTGTAATACGTTGTCATAGTTGTGCAATGGCTCACCCATCCCCATCAAGACGATGTTTGTAATGTGGTCAATTGGCGCACTTCCAGGCAAACCTGCGGCACGCCATGGTGCCTCTCGCAGTTCGCGTGCGAAGTATAAAACTTGTGCCACGATCTCACCCGAACTGAGATGGCGGTCAAAACCCATCTGGCCCGTGGCGCAAAACGTACAGCCATACGCACAGCCGGCCTGACTGGAGACGCATACGGTGGCACGTGGACTACTCTCGCCAACGGGCGGATAGAGCATCAAAACCGACTCCACAAGCTTGCCATCAGCGAGTTCGAGCAGAATTTTCCGGGTACGATCATCCTTTGAATGCTGTTCGCTCCGTACAATCATTGGTCCAATACTCGCCTCTTCCGCTAAGCGTGTACGCAATGCCAATGGAATATTCGTCATCTGCGAAAAATCGGTCACGAGATGCTGAAAGAGCCAACCATAAATTTGTTTCGCGCGAAACGCTGCCTCACCACGCGTGACCAACCATTCCTGTAATTGTGGTAGTGTCAGTGAAAGCAGATCCGTTTTCGTATTTTTTGTTTCTATTTGAATCATTCCTGGTACCTTATTTTCTGGCATGAATGGTGGAATGGCGGGGGGGGGGGGCGCCGCCGGGGGGCCGGCAGGCCCAGCGAGAC
>CAXTWV010000388.1:2016-4503 GCA_964248005.1 uncultured Ktedonobacteraceae bacterium
ATTTTTGGTATCGTCGGGGCATTCTTCAATCCAGCCTTTCGCGCCATTCCACCATTCATGCCAGAAATTTACAATTTCTTAAATGTTGCCGTAACCTTACCGAACGAAATTGTGTCTCCATCATTAAGCGGTGTGGCTTTGTCGGGATCGAGTCGCTTGTTATTGATACGGGTCGAGTTGGTGCTATTCAGATCAGTCAGCGTGTAGGCATTGCCTGTGTGCTCAAACACAGCATGAACGCGTGAGGTTGTGTCAGCCCCTTGTTGATCGCTCAGGTCAACTGCTGGCTTGTCTCCGCCGAGATCGTGATCGTAGCGTCCAACGAGCGCACTTGCACCTGTCAGTGATACCTGTTGCCCATTTGCAAAGGTGAGGACACCCCATGGTACGGTAGTATCAATAGATTGTTGCCCCTGTGCAGGTTGATTAGCAAGCGTTGGTTGTGACGCGGCAGCTTGTTGCTGTGCCAAATCTTGCTGATTTGACGGTACGTAATATTGTGGTTGCGACCTCGGCTGCGGTGGCGCAACTGGCGTATCCTGTTGTGGTACCATCGTCACTCTTGGTTGTGGCTGCACTGCTGGATTCTGTGTTACAGGCGGCACATAAAGTGGTTCTGGTGCTGGCTGCGGCTTCGGCTGAACGGGCGGCACATAGGCTTGCTCAACACGTTGTACGGGTGGCGTTGGTGGCGTCACAGGCGGCGTATACACAGGTACCACTGGCTTTGGTTGTACCGGTGGTGCTGGTGGTGTATACACAGGAGGCTGTGCCTGTTGTTGAGTATAGGCAGGTGGTGGCGTCTGTGGCTGCTGCTGTGCAGGTGGCGTATAAAATGGAGCCTGTTGTCCATAGGCTGGTGGTGTCTGCGGTTGCTGTTGAGCAGGCGGTGTGTAGTAAGGAGCTTGCTGTCCATACATAGGAGGAGGCGTACCCCATTGCTGCTGTGCTTGTGGCATAAACTGTGCTGGAACAGGACCTGCCTGCACATTTGGACGTTGCTGACGTACAAGACCATCAACGACGTTGAGCACTTGATTCCCCAAACTAGCCTGACGCAATGCACCCGCACCAGCCGTAAGCGCAAGAGGCCACAAGAAAGCGAAGCCAATGATGCCGACTGCACCAACAGCAGCTTTATCTAGCCATTTTTGCTGCCCAATCATCGCGAGCGTACCACCACTTGTGCGCTGAAGTGTGAGCGACAAGGCTGCTTGCAAACCAACAAGTGCTTCCAGATCGCCGCCCTTCTTGATCTGTACCAACATCTGATCCTTCGTACCGATTTGCTGTGTCTGATAGCCCTGAGCCATGTATACGTTTATCAGGTCCTGTGAGAGCCGTTCAATGTCTATTTCATCTGAGTTATAAAAGCGTGCATCCATTCGTTCCGTTCCTTCCGCTTTTTGTTCTATGCACTGTTTTCTTATTATAAGACGTATAGTATGTGATATCTTCCAATTGTAATCTACGTTGCTTTTGAGGTAAAGTTTGATATGCGAGGATGGTGTTTTCTTATAAAGAGTATATCATATTATGTATCCTTCTTGAGAATCGAAAGAGGAAACCTATGCAACTTACTGGTCTCCATCATGTGACGGCTGTCACTGGCAACACTGGAAAAAATGTTGTGTTCTACACAAACGTCCTCGGCTTGCGTCTGGTCAAGCAAACCGTGAACCAGGACGACATTTCGGCCTATCATCTCTATTATGCTGATGAGCGTGGCAATCCTGGAACTGATGTCACCTTTTTTGACTGGCCTCACATAGGACGCAACGTCTCAGGTACTGGCACCATCGGGACGATTGCATTGCGTGTGCCAGGAGCGGAGGCACTGAATTGGTGGGCACAACACTTAGAGGAAAATGGCGTACAGATACAAAGTCGTGGCGATCATGCAGGCCGTGCAGGTATTCTCTTTACCAGTCCAGAGGGGATGCAACTCGCCCTTTTTGACGATGGCAATGCACCCACAACGAGCGAATACTGGGACAAGAGTCCTATTCCCGCACATGTCGCTATTCGTGGACTGGACGCGGCAACAGTTATTGTACAACGGCTCGAATCGCTTGCACTCGTCCTGACACAGGTACTTGGTTTCAAACAAACTAGAGAATATTCGCTGGAAGGTGAAAACCGTCTCGTCGTCTTCGAGACAGGGCAAGGTGGACCGGGTACAGAGATACATGTGGAGGTGCGCCCAAACGGGATGGCAGGCAACCTCGGTATTGGTGGAGTTCATCACATTGCCTTCCGCACACCCAATCCAGAAGAGCATCGCTTATGGCGTGCGCGTTTGGTAGAGGTTGGTCTCCGTGTGACGTCAGTAATTGACCGTTTCTACTTCAAGTCAATCTACTTCCGCGTCCCCGGTGGTGCCCTGTTTGAAATCGCCACCGATGGCCCCGGCTTCGCCACCGACGAGGATATCGCGCATCTCGGCGAACACCTCGCCCTGCCTCCATTCCTGGAAGGGCAGCGTGC
>CAXTWV010000389.1:0-4460 GCA_964248005.1 uncultured Ktedonobacteraceae bacterium
GTGATAAATCGGTCCCTACAACCAATGTATCCTTATAAATGCATCTGTTACATATTTCATGTCATGTACAACTCAGTAACCCTACAAAGCGTAGATAGAATAGTTGGAGCAAAAACCCCTACCTATAAATAACTGTATAGATAAGCATGGAAGGATGCACCAATACAATGCAAGAGCAGCAACCATATGGAGCCTATGCGGGCAACCCGCAGTATGACGGTCCACCACAGCAGCAATCCTATAGCATACCATCACAAGGACAAGGTACACCTCCACCGATATATGATGACGCCTCTATGGATGCCTTGGCGCAACACCTTTCGCAGCGTATGGCACAGGGAACGCAGGGCAAGATTTATCCACAGCGTAAGGACCGTGCTTCTGCTGGTCAACGCCTCGCACTAGCGATTGTTTCTATTGCGATGCTCGTCCCAATTCTAGGGGTTATAACAGGATTGGCAAGTGACACTAGTTGGTTTGTTGGCGCAGCAGCGTTTGGTGTTGCTGCTCTGGTCATTATTATTGTGAATGTTGTGTTCAACATGAACGGCTGATGTAGGGACCGATTTATCACGTCCTTGTGGCATTCGGAATGTCAGGAGATGTTGAAACGATTCATGAATCCTTCCAAGATTGTGGACGGGGTAAAGGACGTGATAAATCGGTCCCTACAGATCGCATTATTTTATCAAAGAGCATCATCGGCATTTACCGCACAAGCTCGATTTCGCTTTTGAGCGCAACGAGTGCATTGTTGAGTTGCAAGACTTGCTCTTGCATTGTCTCGGTCTTTTTCTGTTCGGCTCGCACAAATCTTGTATAGGGTGCTATCGAGTCTTGTACACGGGCAAGGGCGTTGTTGAGTTCTTTCTTAAATTGTTCCTGCATCGCTGTATGTAGCTTTGTTCGCAGTTCTTGCATTTTGGCGTTGAAGTCCTCTTTGGCGCGTTTACGACGTGCGGGAATAATGTATAACCCCAGACCTAACAAGACGACACCTGCAAGGATGCCTGTTACGTCGGCGGCGGCTGTGCCAACAAACGCCACAATTGCCGCGCCTAGACCGATACCTCCTGCACCTGCAATTGCGGCCTGTGCCACAGCACTGCGCATGTCTTGTGACAACTCTATCGCCTCTGCTTGCTGGTCATAGGTCTGAACGACGCTTGCGGCTGTACGTGCCACTGATTGTAAGAGTGTACGACGGTTGTAATCGAATTGCCTTGAGACGGAGCCAATCATCTCATCGTCGCGACGCACGCTGACCTGACGGCGACGGTCCAGATACTCCATGACATCCTGCCATAAGCGGTGCTCGTTTTGTACCAACCAGTCGATCAAGTCCTGTACCGCGTGTTCGATACGTGTCGCGCTATCGCTTATGACATCGCGGTCAAACTCTTCACGCAAACGCTCACCCTGCATGAGATCAATAATGCGTCCTAGACGAATCGTTTCATCGAAGAAATGATCGCCGCGTCCGCGCATGTCCAGGATGATATTTTCAATTTCGCCTAAACGATGCGTGAAATTGATCTCCATGTCCTCTCGGTAAAGCCGTAGCTGCTCTTCAATCGAACTCACCGTGCGTGCGTCTTCCGCTAGCAGTTCGGCGCGTTGTTGGACAGAGGTGTTTGTCTCTTGAAGCAAGCGTTGCATGACGCCGAGTGGACTGAGTAACTTGAGGCGAATACGTTCGGCTTCGTCCAGTGTATGAAACAGATATTCTTCGAGTTTTCCAAAGCGGCTCTGCTCCCATAGTTGTAGCGTTTCCTGGCCCGTTGCGACGAGTGCGCGTTGTGCTAAAAGTGCCGAAACGGGGAAGATTTCGGGTTGGAAGCCAAGCAGATTTTTACAGTTGTCGCGTACAAATGTCAACACCTCTTCGAGCGCGGCTGGTGTGCGCAACATGTCGATCTTATTGAGGATCACGACAACCTTCTTGCCCCATGTGCGGATGCGCTCCATAAACATGCGTTCGCTCTGTGTAAAGGGGCGGTCAACCGAAGTGATAAAGAGAATCAGATCGCTTCGTGGCACAAACTCTTCGGTCAAGCGTTCGTGCTCGCGCAAAACAGCGTTCACACCGGGAGTATCGACGATACTGATATCGCGCAAAAATTCGGCGGTGTTCTCAATCTCCAGAATGTTTTGCTCGATCTGATGCTGCACGTTTTGCTGTCCATAGCGTACAATCGTGACCTGATGCGTCGTAGGAACCACTCCTTCTTCCAAGACTTGACTCCGTAGAAGAGCATTGATACAGGCCGATTTTCCTGCGTTGAACTCGCCCACGATCACAAGCAGAAACAGATCGTCCAGCGCGTTCGTGACCTGTCGTAACGTCGTAGCATAAGCATCAGCACCCTCGAAGCCAACGAGACACGCCTGTAATTGGCTGGCAATGCGTCGCTCTTCTTGTAACATGCGGCGTTGTTGATTTTGTAATAGAGCCTGTACCATAGCGTTTCCTTGTCCTCTCTTTTCTCCTAATAATGATACGTAAAAGAGAGAGGAAAAGCAACGTCGGTGATGAGCATGACAGGGCTTGCCCCTGTCATGCCGCCGCTCGACTATTAAATAGCCCTGGGCATTAAAAAGTTGAACTAGCTATTTTCTCGTTGTTACTTTACAATGAAAGAAATGTGGCAATAGTACAAAAGGGAGAGTTGTCAAAATGTATGAAGGTTCGAGACATTATTAGGCTCATTGAAGCTGATGGCTGGCAGCATATAGGAACTAAAGGAGATCACCGGCAATACAAGCATCAAACAAAACGAGGACGTGTTACGATTGCAGGACATGCTAGTGATGATGTGCATCCAAAAACCTTAACGAGTATTTTAAGACAAGCACAAATTAATAGATCGAAACGTTTACGTGAGGATGGAGCCCCATTTATAGATTTAGAGTCAGATGAGCAATCAGAAGGGTAGGAAAAATAATGTATCGTTTTCTTATAATCATTGAATCGGGTAGTCGAAATTATAGTGCTTACGTTCCCGATTTGCCAGGATGTATCGCGACTGGAAAAACACAGGAAGAAGTCGAAAAGAACATGCGCGAAGCAATTGCGATGCATATACAAGGTATGATTGAGGATGGTGAGCCTATTCCCACTCCTCGCCTCAAAGCAGAATATTTAGAGGTGTCTTTACCCAATCCTGCTGCCTAATTGTAATTCTGGACCACGTTTACTGCGTCCACATGCAATTCATTGCAGGCAAATCCTCTTTACGATTTTGAAAACAAGTCCTTTGGCACGTCGTGAGGTACAATCACTTTGAGTGCATCGGGAGCTACACAAAATGTGACGGGGGGAAAACTGCGTGTTGTGTTGCCCGCGGAATCACCATCAATTTGTACGGCAATGCGGCGGCGTGTGCGTATTTTGATGTCTTTACATGTCTCGTACTGTACCCAATTGCGTCGTTGCTCACGACGGAGGATAAAATCTGCTGCAATGGCGAGTCGCCCAAAGACGTTTTGTTTGCGTAGAATGCACACGTCGAGTAACCCATCATCACATTTTGCTTGCCATGTATATTTAATCGCACCCGCATAGAGTTGTGTGTTGCCGATAATCATCTGGATTGCCGTGGTGCGAAAGGTACGTTCACCCATCTGGACCGTCACACGAAAGCTAGGATAGCTGAGACCAAACCATGTACCCACAAGGAAGTAGCCGAGGACGCCAAAGCGTTTCACTGACTTTTTCTCAACCATTCGTGTGACTTCGCCATCAAAACCAACGCCAGCCATCAGTAGAAAATAGCGGTCGCCCATTTGTCCTAGATCAATCCGTCGGGTTCGCCCATGCAGCAATATTTCGCGTGCAGCCTTATTGTCCAGAGGAATGCCTGTCTCGCGTGCCCACACATTTACGGTGCCGCTTGGCAAAACGCCTAATGCAGTATCGCTATTAGCCAATTCCTGGATAATTTCGTTGATCGTGCCATCACCACCCACTGCCACAACTACCGATATATGTTGCTCAACCGCCTCGCGTGCGAACTTGCGTGCATCGCCAGCCGCCTTCGTCAAACAGAGGTCCGCTTGCCAGCCCTGTTGTCTTAAATAGTCAACGGTTTCCTCTATTTGTAGCCTATTGTGTGTATAGGTGCCGGAGGTAGGATTAGCGACGATAATAGCCGATGTGTGCGTATTGTATGGGGATGTTTCTGCCGCTAGTGAGTTGAGTGTTTCTTCTTGCATTGTTGTCCTCGTAATTTTGTGTAACCGTTAATGCTGGTACGAAACGATGGCGTAAACGGTTGCATTTACACAGGATATCAGGTCTAAATGCAGGAGACCGCAAGGGTCGCCCTATATACATCAAGATAAGAACCGCAGGGTTTGTAATCGCGTGTCGAGTGTGGGAAGCATGACAGGGGCAAGCCCTGTCACTACTATACATGGACTCGCGTGGCAAAGCCACGCCGTGGTGGTCAGTATAGTAG
>CAXTWV010000390.1:0-4422 GCA_964248005.1 uncultured Ktedonobacteraceae bacterium
CTAACTTTGTGAACCCTCGCGTAGGTATCGAAGTTGTCGAAGGTATAGAAGCATTTTTGGAGCATGAGGGGATAGAGGATGTGAAGGAGATTGTAGGGATAGCAATATGAAGCCCTAGAGCAATGGACGCCGGATATCAATGATTGCCTCTGTTAACGTTGTAAATGCTCCTTCAAGCTCTTTCTGGCGATGTCGAAGGACGTTTACAAGAATTTTCGCTCGATCAGCGATTGGAATACTTCTTGAGATACGTAGCAAGAGTACACCAAAAGTGGGCTTATGCTCATTCAGAACCAGACGTTCAAAGTCTTTATCAGATGTAATGAGAAGAGCTTGCTGAGCATAGGCTTCTTCGAGAATGAGACGATCATCCACTTGACGTGTAACATATTCTACTGAGTAACCTTCAACTCGAAGTCGTGCTACAATCTGTTGTGCAATATTCTCATCAACATATATTCTCATGAGGCGGCTTGGTCCAGCGGATAAGTAACTTCTGCTCTAAGCGTATCAGCAGCGAACGCAAGGGCAGCGTAGATGGCTTCATGAGTGAGACGTGGATATGCCTCAAGCATATCGTCAATTGATGTACCTGCTGAAAGTTCATCGAGAATAAGTTCAACAGGAATACGTGTACCCCTAATAGCCGGTTTCCCAAAAAGTACGTTTGGATTCGATGTGATCCATTCCCGATAGTTCGGCATGATCTTTTCCTCGCTGATTCCTTGTAGTTTACCGAAACCTTGTGGTTAGTATAACATGAATACTACGTTCGCGATAACAGAGGAATACGAATCGTGAAAAGTGTACCCACACCCTCTTCACTTTCGACGGTGATTGTACCTGCATGTTGTTCGATAATCTGCGCAGCACTCGTCAAACCAACACCAGTTCCTTGAATCTTTCCTTTGCTATTATCCGCGCGTCGGAATGGTTCAAAAATATGAGGCAGGTCAGCTGCAGGAATACCTATGCCCTCATCTTGCAATGCCAGGACTGCCCAGTCAGAAGTCTCTCCATGCTCTTGCGAGAGGCTAATTGTGATCGCGCCTCCCACAGGGCTATACTTGATGGCATTGTTCAACAAATTACCTACGACACGTTCTAAACGCGCTTCATCAATGGAAACAACGAGTTCTGAAACAGCCGTTTGAAAGAGCAATTGATGCTTTGTTGTTGTCGCCTGTTGCTCTTCTACAACGCGTTGTACCAGCGTCACAAAATTCTCTTCGCTTGTGTCAAAATCGAGCTTTTGGCCTGCTTGCAATTGGGCAAGGTCGAGCAGATCGTCTATCATCGTCCGCATCTTCTTCACAGAGCTTTCAATGGTTTCAAGACTCTGCTGTAATCGTGCAATATCTTGCGGAGACGAAAGCGTACCACGCTTGATACGCAGTTGCAGCATTTGAGCATTGCCCTTGATAGATGTAAGAGGAGTTTTTAGATCGTGAGAAACGCTGGAAAGGAACGCGTTACGCGCCTCAAGCGCGTCTTCCGCTTGTTCTCTTGCTTGTTGCGTAGTGAGTAACAAACGCTCCCGTTCTTGCTCAATTTGTCTATGGTCAATGCTTAAAGCAATAGTCTTTGCCGCTGCTCTCATTGTGTCAAGTGTCACTGTTGACAACGTGTGACGTGCAAATACTGCCATCACACCTACAACACGCCCTTCAATCATAAGCGGATAGCCAGCGAAGGCAACCATGCCCTCACGCTTGGCCCATTCTTGATCGCTCACTCGTGGGTCGCCAATGACCGCGTTTGAAAGATGAGGGAGTCGCTCGGCTGCGATAAGACCGATTTTGAATTGTCCCACTGGCACACGACTATGAAAACCGTCCAGGTGCGTATACAAGCCTGCACTTGCTTGGAGAAGTAGCACTTGCCCTTGTTCATCGAGTGTCCAGATACGGGCAAACGCAACCTCTAGCGTATCGACAAGAGCTTCACAACACCTCTGCAATATCGCGGGTAGTGTCCCTTTCCAAATCAAGGCATCACTGACTGCGGCAATGAGATTCACGAGACGAGTACGTGCCTCCAAATCCGCCTGCACGGAGAGAATTGTGGTTTGTGGCAGATCGAATTGAAGGTCCGCTAACGGTTGCTCTTCTCTATTGTTGTGGATGGGCATCTGCTCTGAGTTCTCCATTTGGTTATCCGGGCTTCTCATTCATAAAAGTACGTGGTCAAGGTGAGACAAGCAATAGTTGTGCTTTCCTCACTACAGCTACTGTATCAGAAGTAACGAAGAAAGACAAGAAATTCTTATGAAATGTATATAGTTCTAACGATACACACAAGATTTATGTAACATTTACCTCAACCAAAGCCTAAGCTTGCTTGTCCATATAATGTCGTCTCACGTCCTCTTTGTACTGGCAAGCCTTTTCTCATATGACTCAAAGAACGCGCTTGTACAAAACCATATTGTGTAAGCAATGTTACTGCATCCGCATTGTGTGCAGAGACAAACACAACTGGTTCTACACTGTAAGGAAGTGCAAGCGCACATTGCAACAACTGCTCCGCATCCTCTACTGAGCCAGCAACCCATGGACCAATCGTATGTGGTTGTGCGATAAGATATCCCGTAACATCACCCTTGCTTCCTCGCGTAATGAACACACGTTGTGGATCATTGATAGAGTACGTTGCTAGCAACGCCTCGCGTGACGCTCCAAAGCGTGTTGTATCAAATGCAACAAGTTTGGCGAAATCCTTAGACTTTAGACGTGAAAACTCTTCAAAATGGGTAATAGGCACTGCTGTATTCTGTACTCTTCGCATATGCAACGTCCTATCATCCTCAACAAAACCATACTGGAGATAGAGTGGAGCACCAACCTGACTCGCATCAAGCAACACCGTTTGACATCCCCGTTCCGTCAACCATGCGAGCAGTGTATTCATAAGTAAACGTCCCACTCCACGCTTTTGTACGGAAGGATGCACAGACATCAACCCGATATAGGCAAACGAGCTATAATCGAGTGCGGCTCCAAAGCCAACGGTTGCATCATTATCCTTCACAACAAACGCACCGTCAGGCTGTAATTTAAGATACTGACGAAGTGTATCCTTGCGACCACCTGACAAATTGTATGCCGCTTTGACAACTTCATCGACAGCATCGAGGTCTTTTTCGGAGAATGGATGAAGGGAGAACGTCACAGAAACTTACTCCTCCAGATTAGTATGATATACTTGAGTGAATGAGAAATACGACAAGCAAGTACATCTCCAAGAGTAAAGCCAAAAAGGACTACTCATCATGAAACACTTCTATAATTTTATCACAAGAATAGGGAAAGCAGAGTTTCTCCTTTCCCTCGAAAGCAAGCGACAGAGAAAATCTCTTTCAATTCTCTTCATTCGATAGCAATGCGACCTCTTGTTCGCGTGGCGTTTGCTCTTTCGCCTCGTCTCTCTGTAGGCGCGGAAGAGCGATCCATACACAGACAATGGCGAGGACAATAATGAACGAAGCTGAAGCATAGACTTGAAAATGCCCCCACGCCGTGTACACAAAACCGCCGACGAGTGGTCCGACAACCCATCCAAGCGATTGCAACGATTGCATGGCTCCACTCACACGACCTTGTTCGCTCCGTCCAACTAGTTTAGAAATGAGACCTCGCAGAGCATTTTCGACAAGGCTCCCTGAACCTGCGAAGAGGATAATACCAACAAGCAAGAGAATTGGTGTAGCGAGAAACGCGATGGAACCAAGCACAAGGTAGCTGATACCGACCAGTACTAAGGCTATGAGACCGAGCTTGATGTTTCCTAGCCTTGCCAGTAACCAACCGACCAGCACACCCTGGACGAGAATATCCACCGCGCCGAGCATAGTGACCACGAGACCAACCTGCGTGACATTGAAGCCAAGGCTATCTTTCATCAAGACGGTGATCGTCGTCTGCAACATGCCCACTGGGAAAGCATAGAAGAACCAAGCCAGCAGGAACCAGCGCACGTTTGCCCAACGAAACACGGACACCAGTTGTTTCAAGGGATTGAGTTCGCTCACCGCAATCGAGGGAATGCGCTGCTCTTTCTCCAAACTCTCTGGCAACAAGAAGTACCCGCAGACGAGCGTAAGCAGGAAAAGGCCAGCGGCGGCAAGAAAGGGGGCGCGATAGTTGATCGTTGCCAGCAGTCCACCAACAGCAGGGCCAATGAGAGTACCGATACCTGCCGCAGCACCTAGCATTCCAAAGTACTTGCCACGGTCCTTTGGTTCCGTGATATCAGCGACGTAGCCAAACAAGACTGGAATGTTGCCGCCTGTTAAGCCATCGATGATGCGTCCGAGGAAGAGCAACCAGAGCGCACCGCCAAGGCCCAGGATGAGATAGCCGACCGCGGAACCAAGCAGACAGATGAAGAGAATGGGGCGTCGCCCAAAACGGTCGCTCAGAA
>CAXTWV010000391.1:0-4406 GCA_964248005.1 uncultured Ktedonobacteraceae bacterium
GGCAGTTTGGCCCGATGAGACGTGCGTTATGCTCATGGACAACAAGCATGGCACGCGTCATATCGACCACTGGAATGCCTTCTGTGATGCATACGATCAGGTCGATGCCCTCGGTTGCGGCCTCCATGATGGCATCCGCAGCACCAGGGGGTGGTACAAAGATACAAGAAGCAGTTGCGCCTGTAGCTTTAATCGCTTCAGCAACGGTGTCAAAGACGGGAAAGCCCTCAACGGACTCGCCGCCTTTGCCAGGGGTGACGCCACCAACAATGTTTGTGCCTGCCGCTTTCATATTGCGTGTATGGTACAATCCCTCGCGGCCTGTGATGCCCTGCACAATCACTTTTGTTGTGCTATCTAACAAAATACTCATTACTTGCTTACTTCCTCTATTATTCTATGCGTGACTCAGGCTCTTTGGCTGCGTCGCGTGTTTGTGTGCCAAGTGCGTTAATGGCAGCGACAATCTTTTCTGATGCCTCGCGCATATCTTGTCCCCACTCAAGACCAGCGTCCTTGAGGAGAGCTTTGCCTTCTTCCGAGCCTGTACCGGAGAGACGTACCACAATGGGCATACCTTTGGGGAGGTCGGACTGTGCCATAATCACGCCCTTCGCAACCTCTTCACCACGCGTGATGCCGCCAAAGATATTGACCAGGATACCCTTGACCTGTGGGTCTTTTGCCACGAATGTCAGTGCTTTGTACATAATCTCGGCCTTCGCACCACCGCCGATATCCAGGAAGTTCGCGGGTTTGCCACCGGCACGCGCTACCATGTCGAGTGTTGTCATAACCAGACCAGCACCATTGCCGATGATACCTACATCGCCGTCAAGCTTGACATAGGTCAGCCCTGCCTGTTTCGCTTCGTACTCAAGCGGGTTTGACTCCTCAGTCTCGGCCCATTTCGCATATTCTTTTTGGCGGAAGAGACCGTTATCATCAATGAGTATCTTGGCGTCGGCGGCCTGCACTTTGCCGTCAGCGGTCAACGCAAGCGGGTTAATCTCAGCGAGGCTAGCGTCACTGTCAATAAACGCTTTCGCGAGTTTCGAGAGGATATCGCCTGCTTTGCCAATGGTTGCATGGGGAAGGCCAGCACGTGCGATGATTTCGCGTGCCTCGAATGGACGCAAACCATAATGCATGTCGATAGGCTGCTGAATGATCTTCTCTGGTGTGTTGGCAGCCACTTCTTCGATGTCGATACCGCCCTCTTTCGAGACCATCACCACAGGTGATTGTGTCTTGCGGTCCAGGATAATGCCAAGATAGTATTCCTCTTTAATGTCAATCTTGGATGTCACCAGAACTTTTTCGACGGTGAGACCCTTTATATCCATACCTAATACTTTTTTGGCGGAGGCGCGGGCCTCTTCCGGCGTGTCGCCGAATTGGATACCACCAGCTTTGCCACGTCCACCAACATAGACCTGGGCTTTGATCACAACGGGTCCGCCGAGTTCGCGGGCAATCGCCTCGGCTTCGTCGGGTGTATGTGCGACACGCCCAGGCTGCACTGGAATCCCATAACGGGCCAGTATGTCTTTCGCCTGATACTCATGAATCTTCATTGACTGTCTAGCTCCTTGCGATGTAGTGTAGAAACCACTAGTTAAGTGGGGAGAGAAGCGAAGTTCCTAAAATCATGCTAGCACTAACGTGTGTGCGTGTCAAGAAAAACAGTTGCATACACTTGATACAATAGCGAATGCAAGGGATTATCATCAAAGGAAAAAGCTTTCTTATGGATAAGAGAAAAGTTACAACATCATCACTCTCCCGTCTCAACGCAGTACCACGTCCCGAATTACCAAAGAAGCCGGAAGTGCAGACGCGCACACTCTTTTCTAAGCTCTGGTTCTGGGCAGCTATCTTACTGGTTATCGGCATTATTATTGTAAGCGTCGTCAGTCTAAACGCAGCGAACTTGCTCAAAAGCATTCAAATTCCAGGTCTTGGTGGTCAAGCTCCCACTGCTATACCTATTACAACACTCCAGGTGCAACGTACCGCCTTATATGATGATTTAGATATAACCGTTGTCAATGCACAGTACGCGCTATATTTTCCTGATGATGATATTCATTCAGGCCAAGCGACAATACGTCTCAGTGTACGGGTAGCGAACTCCACGCACACTCAGATCAATATTGTCTACTACGATATTGCGCGTTTGATTGGACCAAACAGCAATGCTCTCACGCCTACAAATACGCATCTCTCTGTTGGCCCAAAACCGGGAACGCGGGAGAACGGCTGGCTGGATTTCTCATTGCCAAACAAAGGTGTACGTTTGAATACGTTAGCATTACAACTAGGTTCGACAACACTCAACGAATCAATGGTCAAAATACCTTTTATCGGTGCCTTTAACCCCGCGCAGTATGCTAATCATACATCGCCACAAACAACAACTATTACCTACAACTTTTCCGGTCATATGTTAACGTATCATCTCACGAGTATAGAAACACGTTTTGCCTATCAAGGCGTGCAATGCAAAGCTGGGCAGCAATTTTATGTCCTCAATTTTAAGATTGATAACGCGGAAAGTGGAGACATATCCCCTGGCTTTGGCTTCGATTACATTCGTCTCGTCTCTCCTGGCAATGAACGTCCGCCCATAGATAACAGCCTGCCTTATACGTTCAAGGCAGGCGCGAAAGGGGTGAGTGGTTATGTCGTCTTTTCAGCACCAAGGGACATGAAGGGGCTAACTCTTGGCTTCCTGTCACAAAATGGCACTGGTGAATCGGATACGAATGTCAATATATAGACCAAGGAACACTATGAGTATTATTGGCTCATTGCTTGCTTGCTGCTAAGAAAGGAAGCAAGTACCGGGAGGAGCAGATCAGGTCGGAAAACTATGTTGTAATGGGTGGTACTGGGCAAGATGGCGAGTTGTGATGGAATGAGGTGTTCACCATTCCAACCAGCATCTTGCAGTCCTCCACCAAGGAGTGTGAAAAACGCTGCCGCGTGTGAGGGAGGAAGACCATCAGAGTCGCCCGCGATAATCAGCGTAGGCATTTTCAATGCGGAAACCTGCTTTGTCCAATCATAATCTTGAGTCATAGCTTCCCTCATATTGGTGACAAGGCGAGAAAAATCTTCTGGCTTTGGTGCAACACTCATATAGGCATCATGCAGGGGAGTACCAACAAAGAACTCCGGCGCGATGGATCTCATGCCTGTTTGCATTTCGGGATGCCAGCCAGTCCGTTTGAATGGTGTGGAAATCAGCACGAGCTTGTTGACACGTTCTGGATGGCGAATGGCGGTCTGTAGAGCGACGGCACCACCAAGAGAGTAGCCAAGCACGTCGGCTTTCTCAAGTCCGAGATGGTCGATGAGGCCAGCAATATCATCAGCCATGGACTCAAAGCGGAGGGGACGGTCAGTGAGGGCTGTGCGTCCATGTCCGTATAGATCGACCCCAATAACCTGATGGTCGAGTGCAAGTGTGGGAGCAAGAGCCGAGAACGTCTCAAAGGTTCCAAAGCCACCGTGAAGCATAATCAAAGGCGTGCCAGTTCCATGGATTTCATAATACAGGTTGATGCCGTTGACAGAAGCATATTGCCCTGCTGACTTGTTTGTATTGGTTGTCATGAACATTTACTCCTTTGGTTTTTACGCTGAGGAATGTCACTCACTGTTTATTCTTTTTGAAAAGAGAAAAATCGGAAGCAGAGAGAGTTCTCTATCCTTATGGGGAAACAGGGAGACCAAAGGGTCTCCCCTAATGAACGTTGACAACGAATACAGGAATTTCCCTCGGTAGGGGCAGCAATTCATTGCGCCCAAAGATGGGTTGGGGAGGGGTTCGCGTTGCCCTGAGATGCGTTGCGGGGACGTTTGCCCTGCCTCCCCCATCTTTGGGCGCAATGAATTGCTGCCCCTACCGCCATTGCCAAATTCGGTTGTCAAAGTTCATTAGGTTTGTGGACCTCTACGTGTAGGGGAGACCCTTGCGGTCTCCCTGTATGTAGATACTGTAAAAAGCCTTAGTTGCGAATGAACGCGAGTAGCTCATCGCGCTTTTGTTCCATAGTGGCTCGGTCGTTTGCTTCGACGTTGAGACGAAGCAGTGGCTCGGTGTTGGATGAGCGCACATTGAACCACCACGTACCGTAGTCTATGGTGAGGCCATCGAGATGATCGATTAGTTGTGCTCCCTTGCCGAAATGCTCTTCCAAGCCTTGTAGCTTGCTCTGTGCATCGCTGACAGTGCTATTGATTTCACCGCTACGCACACCCTTGTCCAATGGCTTGAGTATCTCTGAGAGTGGTTTGTCTTCTGTAGAAACGAGTTCGAGCAAGATGAGAAAGGCAATCAAGCCGGAGTCGGCGAACCAGTTGTCACGGAAGTAAAAGTGACCGGAGTGTTCGCCGCC
>CAXTWV010000392.1:0-4384 GCA_964248005.1 uncultured Ktedonobacteraceae bacterium
AATAGGCATTGTGAGCGGCTTCCTTTTTTTGAGTTTGTATATCGAGAAAGGAACAGTGTGTGACCTCGTTCTCTGGAAATCCGTCAAAAACATCCTTGTATGCTGACACATGGCAAGAGAATCTGCGTATTTATGTGCGTATCCTTGCGTTACTCCGTCCCCATTGGCTGCAATCGCTCGGCGCGGTTGCCTGTCTGGGTCTCTCGACGGGTCTTTCGTTAATTATTCCGTGGCTTATCGCGTATGTGATTGATACTGGCTTGCAGCATGGACAATTGAGCAACTTGCTACTTGTCGCGTTAGCAATCCTGGCATCAAGTGCCTTTCGTGGCCTGTTTGCTTATGGACAGGGCTATCTTTCACAATCCGTCTCTAACCTTGTGGCCTATGACCTGCGCAATCAAGTCTACGATCATCTGCAAAAACTGAGCTTCGCCTTTCACGACGAGTCAGAGACAGGACAACTTATGTCGCGTCTCACCGTCGATATCGAAGCAGTCAGAAACTTTATTACGCTTGGCTTGTTGCGTTCACTGCTTACCCTTGTCACATTTGCAGCAATCACCGTCATTTTGTTTCGACTCGATGCATACCTTGCGCTCGTCACGCTCATCAGCGTCCCTATCCTTGTTTTCCTATCCGTCCAGGTGGCGCGGCGTCTGCGTCCACTGTGGATGAATGTGCAGAACGAAAATGGCGAACTTGGTACGGTAATGCAGGAGAGCCTGAGTGGTGTGCGCGTCGTCAAAGCCTTCGCACGCGAGGAATTTGAGATCGCCAAGTTTGGCGCGAAAAACCAGGAACTTCGCACACTCAATATGTCAGCAATGCGTCTCTCTGCCTGGAATCAGCCTCTTATGCTCCTCGTGATAAACATCATCACGGTCCTGGTCGTATGGATTGGTGGCGTCGCGGTCATTGGCAATCATCTCAGCATTGGTGTGCTCGCGGCAATCACACAATACATCCTGCTGCTGAACACGCCTGTACGCGCCTTTGGCTTCATGGTGACGTGGTTTATGCGCGGCCTCTCCGGTGGCGAACGTATCTTCAGCGTGCTTGATGTACAGTCAACCATCAACGACGCACCGAACGCACGCACTCTGAAAAATGTTCAGGGTCACGTCGAGTTTGAGCATGTCTCGTTTTCCTATAATAAAGGACCAGAGGTGCTACACGATATCACCATCGACGCACAACCAGGACAAATCATCGCCCTGCTTGGCGCGACCGGAAGCGGGAAAAGCACCATCTTGAGTCTGCTACCACGCTTCTATGATCCAACACAGGGACGCCTGACGGTTGACAGCAACGATCTACGTGAGGTGACGCAACGTTCGTTACGTCAAAACATCGGCCTCGTGCTACAGGACGTGTTTCTCTTTAACGCGACACTACGTGACAACATCGCTTATGGGGTGGCAAACGCGACCGATGAGCAGATTATCGCAGCAGCGAAGGTCGCACGCATCCACGATTTCGCGTTGACTCTGCCGGATGGCTATGATACATGGGTGGGAGAGCGTGGCGTCACCCTGTCCGGTGGGCAGAAACAGCGCGTTGCCATCGCACGTACCCTCCTGCTCGACCCGCGTATCCTCGTGCTTGACGACTCCACATCAAGTGTCGATATGGAGACCGAGTATCTCATTCAGCAAGCACTCGACGCTGTAATGGATGGACGTACCACCTTCGTTGTCGCGTCACGTCTGCGTACCATCAAGAATGCCGACCAAATTCTCATTCTCGACAAGGGTAGCATCGTCGAGCGCGGCACACACGAATCTCTGCTGGCCTTGAACGGTGCCTACACACGTCTCTACGACCTGCAACTACGCGAACAAGAAGAATTCGAGACACGTATGCTCTCTAATGACAATAAAGAATCCTTGATTGAATCAGAAGATGTTTATGAGGGACGAGGACGTGATAAATCGGTCCCTACAGAGGGACAAACAGCCGAGCAGAAACGCGAGGTGACGCGATGAAAACAGCAAAAGCTACACGGTCGGAGTCAATCGACGAATTTATGGCGCACCGTCGCAAAAGTCGGTTGCGCGAAAATAGCCTGGAAAGTTCGGACGAAAACGTTTCAGGCAGTTTTAGTTGGCACTATATTAAGCAATTTGGTCCATACATAGCACGTTATCGCGCGGCAGTAGTGGGAAGCTTTGTACTCATGCTTGTGTATACACTGCTCAACCTCGCGAATCCGTACTTGATTGGTGTCGCCATCGACTCCTTCATTACGCATCATGACCTGCGTGGACTCGGCATCATTGGCGTTGTCCTGCTCGTCGTCAATGTGCTGATGTGGCAGGCACAATACTGGCAAGTCTGGACCATGTCCTGGGCAGGGCAACAAACTCTGTTCCAGCTGAGTTCAGAAATGTTCACGCACCTACAACGACTCTCGCTGAGCTTTTATGATCGTACACAAATAGGGCGCGTCATGTCGCGTCTACAAAGCGATATAGATGTCCTGGAATCAATGCTCAGCTCTGGGCTGCTATCAATTCTCGGTTCGCTGATTTCGCTGATCGGCATTATCGGCATCATGCTGGTATTGAATGCACCACTTGCGTTACTCTCGTTTATCGTGCTTCCCATCATGGTTGTTATCGCGGCATTCTGGCAACGCTACGCCCAGCGTTCATTCCGTTTGACACGTGCCGCGATCTCAATGGTCAACGCGACATTGCAGGAAAACATCTCTGGTATGCGCGTCATCCAGAGTCTCGCACGCGAAGACCGTAATCGCGACGAGTTCGACGAGCTAAACGCTTACAACCGCGACACAAACCAGGAAGCGGTGCGTATTGCCTCGCTCATTCTGCCACTGGTCGAGGTCGTCGCCGCTGTTGCCATCATGATTACGGTTGTCTATGGCGGTATCCTGGTGTCGCAAAACAAGCTACAGGTCGGAGTACTCGTCTCGTTCACGCTCTACATCAACCGTTTCTTTGACCCGATTCGCGATCTCAGTCAGCAATATACGCAACTGCAACGATCAGGAGTCGCGGCAGAGCGTATCTTCCAGATTATGGAAGTGCCAGTCGAGATTACCGACAAGCCAAATGCGATAGTATTGCCACAGATACACGGCGATGTGCAATTCGATCACGTCTCGTTTGGCTATCTCAAGGATGTCCCGGTATTGCGTGACTTCAACCTGTCCATCGCGGCTGGTCAAACCATCGCCATCGTTGGTCCAACGGGTGCTGGCAAAAGCACGATTGTGGGTTTACTGACGCGCTTCTATGATATTCAAGAGGGGGCAATCCGCATTGATGGCTACGATATTCGCGATGTGACGCAGGCATCTCTGCGCAGCCAAATTGGGATTGTGTTACAGGAACCATTCCTGTTCACAGGCACCATTCTCGACAACATTCGCTATGGGCGTCTCAATGCAACAGATGAGGAGATACAGCAAGCCGCGCGTGTCGTTGGGGCGCACGACCTGATCGAGCGTCTGCCAGAGGGTTATAACACACTCATCCGTGAGCGTGGGCGTAACCTCAGCGTGGGCCAACGCCAGCTCATCTCGTTTGCACGTGCGCTCCTCGCCGACCCACGTATCCTCATATTAGATGAGGCTACAGCGAACATCGACACCTTCACCGAACTCATCGTACAAGAAGGGCTGAATACGCTGTTAAAAGGGCGTACCGCCGTGGTGATTGCGCATAGATTATCGACCATCAAAAACGCCGACAACATCGTCGTCGTCCAAGCTGGTCACATCGTCGAGCAAGGCACCCACAACGATTTGCTACAACGCGAAGGGGAGTACGCGTCATTGTACGCGATGGGGTTCCGCCATACGGCGTAAGGGTATACAGAATGAAAAACGGGCGACTTTTGAAGTCGTCCGTTTTTTATTCTGTAATATCTGCTATGCTACTGCGTGTTTCTTTGGTGGAGGAAGAGCTTCACCATCTTGTATTGCACCATCTATAAGCATTTCAAGCACCTCTTGTCCATTTTGCACAGCCTCGCCATAGGTACCACCATGCGTCACCGGCATAAGAACACGACTAGCCCATTCTGGTAATATTACCAGGTATGCTTGATCTTCCTCGGACCACTCGATGAGCATAGAATAATGAAGGTGCTGTTCGTTCATGACTCATTTCTCCGTTTGGCATCTGCTATCTCTTGTAGCAATGTACGTACTGCTTTTTCCTGATATAGTTTGGCATCATCACCATCGTGACCTGCGAGAATAAGGGTATTCTTTGGTACAAGAGGATGTCTCCACTTTGTGTGACTTCCTTCTTGTGACACTTGATACACTCCTGCCTTTCGCAAGTCTGCCTTGAGTTGCCGTATCTTACGTGGCACATTATCCTCTTCATCTTGTTTAACCCTATTATAACAC
>CAXTWV010000393.1:0-2470 GCA_964248005.1 uncultured Ktedonobacteraceae bacterium
ATAGCGAGAATGGCAAGCACAACGAGAACTGGAATTAAAATTGCTCGACGCATGAGATGTATTCTCCTTTCAAGAGAAAAAGTGTAATGTATGTATTTAGGAACATCGGAATATAGAGATGAACGCATTCATTATACAGCAAGGAGTGCTTCATCGCGTGACGCGCTAGCCTCATCGGTTGGTGTCTCGGTCACAGCGTCTTGTACCTGCTGTGGTACCTTGCGCCCACGAATGAAGAAGACCGCGATAATGGCGAACAGGATAATGCCGACTGAGATGAGAAAGCCATCCTGAATAGCTAGAGCATAGCCCTGCTGTTGTAGCAGTCCCGCAACCACTTGTATCGAGGTCGCTTTTGCCGCATTGAGGTCCGCGCCTTGTGAGACGAAAAGTGCTTGCAGACGTGGCAACAACTGGCCAAGTTGAGAGCCTGGTGTGACCTGCTCCGCAAGGTGGCTAAAGTGAACTTTCGATTGCGTTTGTATGATGGTTGCCAGGATTGCAACCGCTAACGAGCCAGCGACCGAACGTATCACTGAGTTGATCGCGGACGCCTGAGAGAGCTGACGCGGTGGTATCTCTGAGAGAGCGGCAACGATCAATGGCTGAGCCACGAGACCAATGCCTAAACCGCGTAACACTAGTAAGACCTGGAACCAGCTATAGGGTGTATAGAGCGAGAGAAACGAGAGTTGCCAGAAGGCAAAGGCCGCGATGAGTAGCCCTGGAATCACGACTGCTCGTACACCGAGACGATCAACGAGACGCCCACCGATGACCGAACTTACCATCGAACCAAGTGCCTGTGGTATCAATATCAAGCCCGTTTGGAATGCGCTTAAGCCGCGCAGGTTTTGTAGGTAAATGGGAATGACAAAGAGTCCTCCAAAGAGGGCAAAAGTGATGCAGATGTTGGCAATGTTCGCTGATGTGAAGGACATATAGGCAAAGACCGTGAGATCAAGCAGCGGTTGTCCTCCGCGTCGAATAATCGAGAGTTCGATGACGACGAAGATGATCAAGGCTAAGATGCCACCAATCAGGAAGCCAAGCACAGTTGTTGATCCCCATCCGTCAGTACTGGCACTTGAAAGCGCATATAATACGGCGGCGAGACCCGCGGCAACGAAAACGAAGCCCGCAGCGTCGAAGCTTTGACGGCCCTCCGGTCGAAACTCGCGCAAGAGTAGAAAGCTCAAGATGACCGCCAGGATACCAATTGGAACGTTGATGAAAAAGATCAACTGCCAACTGCCAAACGTGACGATGTAGCCACCAAGCGAAGGACCAAGTGCGGGTGCCAGTAGGATTGGGATACCTAGAAATCCTGTTGCCACTCCGCGCTCTTGTGGTGGAAATTCACGATAGAGTAGCGTGATGGTCATTGGGAGCAAGAATGAGCCACCAAGACCTTGTAGAACGCGGAAGAGAATCAGCACAGGAAGGCTCCAGGCTAATCCGCATAATAAGGAGCCAAGCGTAAAGGCGGTGAGTGCGACGATATAAAAACGCTTGAGTCCGAAACGATTAGAGAAGTAGCCAGTGAGGGGTATGGCGACGCCCTGAGCAAGGGTATAGCCAGTGATAACCCACTGGACACTATTTAGGTCTGCGCCAAAGGCGGTTTGGAGGCGCGGAATGGCAATATTGACGATGGTGGTGTCCAAAATGCTCATAAATAAGCCAAAGACGACCACAATCGCAACAATCCATTTGTACGCCAACCCACCACTGCGTTGTTGCGCTACAGGTGCGGGAACTTGCATAGAATTATGCTCAAAATAAAACAATCAATCTTCTTTAGTCCCTCGCCCCCGATGGTGACGAGTGACGAAAGAAGTTTGATTGATTGGTACTAATCTTCGAGGAGGGCGGGTATGCCTTGCATGACTTTCTTAAGGATTGCCATGAATTGCTGCTGCTCGTCCTTGCTCAGATTGGCCCTTTGAATCATTTCACCGAAGCGTCGAAAATGCCGGGGCATGACTTCATCAATGAAGGCTAGCCCTTGTTCTGTAAGTTGAATAGTCAGCATACGACGGTCCTCTGGATGATTTTTGCGTGCGATGAGTCCTGAACGTTCGAGGCCATCGAGTAAGCCTGTGATAGTGCCACGCGTCACTTCACACCGTTCGGCTAGTTCCGAGGGTGTCAAGGTGTTGTTTGGGGCGTGACGCAAGAGTATAAGAATGACCATCTTGCCATCAGAAAGCCCATAACGCTCAAGTCTACTCTGGAACGTCGAAAGTAGTTGTCGTGCTACATGGAGGAATAACCAATATGTTTCTACAGTGTCTTCATCAGCGTTGATAAATTCTTTTGCGTGTCTTCGCATCATTTCGTGTTTTGGTAGTTTTTCTATGTCGATCTCCATGTTATTGACTCCCTTATAGTTCCTAGCCATATTATAAGGTGCCATACTACATTTGTCAAGGGGGGAAATAAAAATAACATCTTGCATAGTCGTGTC
>CAXTWV010000393.1:2480-4377 GCA_964248005.1 uncultured Ktedonobacteraceae bacterium
CCCCCCCCCCCCCCCCCCCCCCCCCCCCCCCACGACTATGCAAGATGTTATTGAAGGGTTATTTCTGGTGGACAGGTAGAGAGAACCAGAAGGTAGAGCCTTTGCCGAGCGTGCTTTCGACGCCTACATGCCCACCTTGCCGCTCGATAAGTGTGCGGCATATATGTAGACCGAGGCCAAGACCTACGCCGGAACCTGTTTTCACGCTGATGCCATCAACGCGGTAGAAGCGTTCCCAGATGTGTTGTTGCTGCGCAGGAGTTAATCCTGGGCCAGCATCACGGACGGAGACACGTACTCTGTTCCCGCAACGTTCCAGGCATACATCAACGGGATGCGTACTTTCCGAGTATTTCAGTGCATTCGAGAGATAGTTGTTGAGGACTTGTTCCAGGCGGTCTGCATCTGCCATGACGGAGATCGTATCTGAAACGGTTTCAAGGGAAATGGAACGTGGGGCGACAATGGAGGACTGGTCCGCAACGGTTCGACGTACTATATCTGTGATATCACATTGCTGTACGCGTAGCTCTAGTTTGTCGGCATAGATACGTGAGACATCGAGCAGGTCGCTCACGAGGCGATTTTGTACTTCGACCTGTCGCGAGGCGCGATCTAGTAAGCCTTGCATTGGTGTCAGACGTTGTACGAGCTGTTCATCTGCCGTATTTCCTTCGATGAGACGTTTCATCTGGCGTTGTACGAGTTGGATATTGGCTTTAATAGAGGTAAGCGGCGTTCTAATTTCGTGACTGGCTATGCCGATAAATTCGTCCATACGCCGATTGGCGGTATCTAACGCGAGTACGTTTGCCTGTGCTTCGGCGCGTTCCTGGACGAGCCGTTCACGCTCGACGACGAGTGCCGCCAGTTTCGCGACCGCTTTTGTCAAAGCGATATCGCGTTGTGTATAGTGTTGATGCTTTCCTCCATGATCTAAGGCAAGCACGCCAACGAGCGATGAACCTAGTAGCATGGGTGCCAGAAGCATGGTTTGAATGCCATAGGGATTGGGCCGCTCGGACAAAGGTGGCTCCATCATGTCGAGGACGATCACCTCATTTGCAAAGAGACGTGCGTTGAGTTCAGAACTACTAATTTGTTCACTAAGGAGAAAATCTGAACGCCGTTCGCGCCATGCTTGTTCTTGTTCGGGTGAGAGACCTACGACGGCTGATGAACGCAACGCATGTGTCTGTGGATCGACAATGGTGATACTGACGCGTTCACAGGCCAGGACGCTACGAATGAGTTCGGCTAGACGTTGTGCTACCTCTCTTGCAGGAATGGGTGTTTCGACATCTGGCACGTTCTGTTCGTTGGGACGCTGCACAAGTTCTTCCGCCATTATGAGAAGCGCGTCCAAGGAATCCTGAGTACGGCGTTCAAGGCGGCGACGTTCCGTGACATCGTGAAAAATGAGTACACCGCCCTGAATAGCATTGTTCTGATCATAGGTGGGTGCTCCCGTCACGTTCAGTTGCAGTTCGCGCCCATCGAGCGTATGGACCAGAATATCTATTTTGCTTTCGTCTGTGAGAATTTCGCCCGCTAATATGCGATTAATAGGCCGCATTTCTTCGGATAGAGGTGTGCCATGCTCATCCCGCAGTTGCAGTTGTGCCAGGCGTTCCTCTGGCGGAAGCTGCATATGAGAGGGTAGTGTATCGAGTCCAATTAATGTACGATAAGCCCGATTCGTGTGTACGATATGCCCTTTTTTGTTGTAGACATTGACGCCATCGGTCATAGCTTCAAAGACGGCGGCTAAGTCTCCTTGCAGAGGCTGAATAGGGGGCACATTTGTAAGGTGTGCAGTATTCTTTTGTGTCAAAGAGATATCCTTATGTTCATGACTCATCGCAATAATGCTTACCTCCGCGAACATACAATTTGT
>CAXTWV010000394.1:0-2664 GCA_964248005.1 uncultured Ktedonobacteraceae bacterium
CGCCCCTCCCATACACGAAGTCGCTTCGTGTATGGGAGGGGCGTTCCCCTTGCGGATGTCCTTGTCCCATATCTAGCAAAAATATATTCCATCATGTATGATGATCGAAAGAAACTGAACTATTTTTGACCTCTAAACTACTATGCTTTAATAAGAAGGTGTGGTATCATTAAATGCAAGAGCGGAAGTTCAGGGAGCGTAGACGTACATTGAGTGATTGTGTACTTATCCATCAACCCTAATTAGTGCAGTGTTAGCTCTGATGCCATAGGGGGGAGTTCCAGAATCATGTCATCATTGCCATTTACAGATTCGCAATGTTTTTTTGTAGCCATTCTTGTATTTATTATCGTAGGCTTCCAGCGTGGATGGCGACGCGAATTGATTACACTTATATTTGTATTGCTTGCAGTTATTTTGATCCGTCCTAGTTCGGACGGATTCATTACCGGGCTTTTTGCCCGTATACCAGCGATGTTTGACTACCTTTTTTCAGGTTCGACGCGTACAGGAGCAACAGGAACTGCAGTTTCCAACAACTTCCTGGGACCGTGGGGTACTCTCCTGGTATTCTTCATCATAGTAGCCCTCGGCTATGTTGTCGGGCAACGCGCGTTTCCTAAACCCACCAACCCAACGGAACGCTTTATTGGGATCGTCCCATCGGTTATCTCTGGTGCGTTCATTCTGTACTATCTCACCACAGGCCCCTTTTTTGCCAAGAATACAGCAGGGCAATCATTCTTCTCGGTCGTAGTGCAACCACCAGACCCCACTAACTATATGCCGATAATTTTTGTGATCGCAGTCGTCGCGGTTGTGGTCGGACTCATAGCGGGAAGGGCGAAAAAGTCTGCTCCCCCCGCCAAAAAGTAGCACGAGACGTAGGATAGAGAGTAGTTCATTGAACTATGACACAGTGTAATGAGATATGTACACCAGTAGAAATAGTACTAGGTTTTAAGCAAATCGTGTTGAGGTGATGAATGGCTGAAACATCCAAGAGTAAGCAAAATATGACGACAAAGCCTGTAGACCGTTGGCAGTCTGGGCGTCCCCGTTTCAGTATTCAAGAGTTTCGCATGGGGAGAGATAAGAAGTGGCACTTTTCTGGTCAAGAGCCAGGTGAAGAGGTACGTGCCGTTGTCCGTAAACACTGGTGGTTTCTTGTGCGACCAGCACTGCCATTTCTCGCCACGATTGTAGGTATCTTTCTTGTTCTAGGTGCCATCGCTACATACCCTCAGTATGACCTCATCTGGACATATCTGGAAATCGGTATTGTTCTACTCGCGATTGGCACAGGAGCTTGGTTTGCCTGGAAAGACCTGGCAGTGTGGTGGGTCGAGACATATATTGTTACAGATAAACGTATCATCAATTCGCGTGGTCTTTTGCAACCAACACGTCAGGAAACACCTATCGAAAAGGTAACACAGGTAGGGGTAGACGTGAAAACACCATTTGAGGCACTATTGGGCTTTGGTACGGTGCATGTATACTTGGCTGGTGGCGACCTTATCATGAGCGAAGTTCCCCATCCGCGAGAAATCAAGGACGCGATTCAGGGCGTTACCGACGTTGTAAAGGCAAAGAAGAAAAAAGAAGAACCCATTCCAGTTCCGCAAGACCCAGAACTGGCCTCTGTCCTCAAAAAGCTGGCTGAAGGTAAACCTGTGCCCAAGTTGGCAGATGCTGATGAAAATTATCCTTTACCACGCAATCCTGATCGTGTGCGTGGCCCGCGTCGTACCTTTGGTGGCTTTATGCACATTCCGAGCCGCATTCACTACATGTCGGGTGAGCAGACAGTACGTTACATTCAACGCTCTCAATATGTGCTCTTGAAAAACCTGATTGTTCCAACTTTATTAATTATACTGATACTTCCCGTTGCCATTGTTCCACCAAGCATTGGCTACATTCCAACGACAATTCAAACCTATTGGTGGCTCATTATGGGTCTGCTGTTCCTGGCGTTGCTCGTATCACTGTTTTTTGTCTATATCAACTGGCTCGATGACATTTACATTTTAACAAACCGACGCATTATAGACATCGAGCGGAAGTTTCTCTTCACTGTTGAATCGCGCATTGCGACAGAATATAAGAATGTGCGCGATGTCAAGGTGAAGGTGGCTAATGTGATCGAGCGTTTCTTAGATGTCGGTGATGTCTACGTTGAGACTCCAGGCAATTCGCCAGATATTATATTCAAAACGGTTGACCATCCTTTCTTGATTCAAGATGAGGTGTATGCCATCAAGAATCATAAGGACAAGGAAGACAAGGTGAAGAAAGACAATGACGAGCGTAAGCTCCTGGAGACATGGTTTGGAACCGTCGTCTCGACATTAGATAGCACCTCGAAGATACACGCCGCACCCGACCTGAAAAACATGGATTTGCTCGCGGCGATGAACTGTGCTCAAGAACTGGGGTTGGACATAGAGGTGGCAGGTGATGCCATTCCGACCAATGCAGTTGCTCCAGGGCATGTTGTGGAGCAAAGCCCTCCAAAGGGAACATTGATGGAAAAAGGGAGCAAGATCGAGATTAGGCTGAGCAAAAGACAGTCACTTGTTAATCATCAGATATGATCGTAAAGCATACGGAGAAAAATCGGGGGGGGGGCGCCGGTCACCCCGCGTGTTTTATCGTATT
>CAXTWV010000394.1:2674-4370 GCA_964248005.1 uncultured Ktedonobacteraceae bacterium
TTTACTCCTCCTTTTTTTTCTTACACCAACCGGCTAAAACCGGGGGGTGCCCGGGGGGCCCCCCCCGATTTTTCTCCGTATGCTTTAGCGAATACCAACACCACCGACACGGGCTAATAAAGCAACGCTTTCGATGTGATAGGTTTGTGGAAACATATCAATTGGCTGTGCTGAAACGAGACGATAGCGTCCACCAGAACATAATGTCGCGATATCGCGTGCGAGCGTGCTAGGATCACACGAGACATAGCAAATGGCTCGTGGAGCCAATGTCTGCAATGCTTGTAAGGCTTTAGGATGACACCCTGCGCGAGGTGGATCGACGAGCGCAACATCGACACGTTCGCGTCGATAATGGAGTTGGCCCAGGAGACGCTCTAATGTTCCCTCTAACACAGTAATAGTGTTCTGATTATTGAGTATCGTCGTCGCACGCGCATCCATAACCGCGCTCGGTTGCGACTCGATGCCGATGACACGCGCACTCCGCGATGCTAGAAACGAAGAGAAAAGACCGACACCACTATAGCCATCCAAGATAATGTCGGTTCTTTGTGGCTCTAACAACGCGATGGCACGTTCAACTAGCGTAGCAGCTTGTAACAGGTTCACCTGGAAGAAAGAGTCAGCCGAGACACGGAAGCGACGACCCAATACGGTGTCGGTCAAAAACTCCTGGCCTGCAAAGACACGTCCGTAACGTCCGCCGACACGCTCGATGATTACACCGACCATGCCTGGAGCAACGGTCATCAACTCGTTCGCCAGTAGTTGTGGATCTTCTATCAAGGAGCCAGGGCGGGCGTGAATTACTAACAATGTTGGCACCGCGCGTGCAGCCGCGCTTACCTCGTCCACGGGCACACCTATACCAGCATTATTGACAGTACCTACCGCACCACGAATAGTAAAGCCTTGTACCATCTCGCCCAACGTGTCGCCAAAATAATTCATAAGCTTTTCACGCACTTGTTGATAGACCATATCAAGGGCTGGATGGAGTAAAGGACAATTTTCGAGTGGCTGGATATCGTGGCTTTCAGTTAACTTAAAGCCAATTTCACCTGAAGGCCCAACAGAAAATAAGGCGATGTTGCGATAGTGCCACGGTGAAATGCTCGAAGGCATACCAATGGTGGGATGGACAAGCGCATCGGGCTGTTTACCAATACGCATTAGCAACTGGCGTACAATATGAGCTTTCCAGGTGAGTTGTGCCTGATATGCGATATGCTGCCACTGACACCCACTATCGGTAAGAAGAGGGAAGGCAGGCTCTACACGTTCGGGGGCAGGCCGCAGTATTTCAAGCATGTCTGCTCGTGCATGACCGCGCCGCTCCTCGACAATATCTACCCGTACACGTTCACCTGGAATGCCGCCAGGGACGAAGAGGACACGTCCCTCGTATCGGCCCACGGCATCTCCGCCATAGGCAAGGTCTGTAAGTTCGACATCAATGCTCATATTCACCTCGCGGTCAATGCACAACCCGTCGTCTTGTGCATGTCCGTCACATCTTTCCAGCGTATTTATGTGTTTATAACATTATTGGCTGTTTTGGCTGACTATAGAGCCGCGTTCCAAAACGACTCAAGAAAACCGCACCCAGCCCTATCAAGCCCGCACCAATACTAATAAACCAGCCAATGTAGGGGAGAGACCCTGCCAACACTAACACTGTCAGTCCCACTAC
>CAXTWV010000395.1:0-4362 GCA_964248005.1 uncultured Ktedonobacteraceae bacterium
CGAAATAGGGTTTTTGATGCGTTCGATACTGGCAACGGCACCCACCTGAAGCGTATGTCCCTCCATCAAACCAGCGTCCATCTCAATTGTGCCACTAGAAGTGAGACAGGAGCCAGTCCCTGCATTGTAGTTTGGATTATCTTCTAGCGCCCGTACCGTAGCCTCTACTGCATCAAGCGCACTACCACCCTGCTGCAAAATATGCCACCCGATCAGTAGGGCCTCCTCACAACCAGCTTTGGCGTCCTCCATACGGTCAGCAGAGATGCTGCCAGCACCTCCATGTACAACGATAGCAATCGGCATCCGCTATAATCTCCTTCGCGTGTTTTTCTGCATTGTATCACGTTCATTCGATTATTCATGAACAGTTTCGCTCTGCCATTGACATGTCTCCGGTATAGCCAACTTAAGTGCTTCTGCCATGCTATCTATATCCGTTACATCATCACGATATACGGCCCATGCCTTCGCTTTTTGCTTTGTAGGGTCAGTGACCTTGCGATACGCGGTAATACTGATGCGCTTTCCATTAGGAAAGAATTCTTCCTTGATACGCGTTACTTCGGGCCACGGGAGCACAATCTCTTCACCATCACGGCTTCGCTTGACCAGTGCTTGCGGTTCAAGGTTAATCGTAAAAGGAACTGGGGCGACGATACGTAAATAGAGTACAAAGCCAAGAATAAATACAATAGCTGCGATAGTGCTGCCAACAGCAGATGCTCCCTGATGAATAGCAATCCACAAGACCAGAGCGGTCACAGCGAACACGCCTACTATTGTCGTAATCTGTTTGAAACGGCTCACGCCGGGACCAATAAAAACTTGTCCCTCTGTCGCTGCTGATGATGCCATACTATTTTGTGCTCCATGCTGTTTTCTGTAGGTAATATGGACCCACGGACGCCCACTGCCTTGTTCATTCCCCGAATGCGGCTGGGGCTACCCTACTATAGAACGCTCTTGTGGGCGTAGCCCACGATGTATAGTAGGGTAGCCCCAGCCGCATTCGGGGAATGAACAAGGCAGCGGGCGTCCGTTGTATTCCAAGGTTATTTCGTTAATTTTCATAATGTGGTCCCTACAATTCTCTGTAAGGCTATTGTAACAAGAGAAACAAGGCAATGCAACACCGTATGAGATAAAATGAAAAGTATGTATGTCATTAGAAAGAAAACAAAAGGAGACAGCATGACAACACGATATTTCGAGGATTTTCAGGTGGGGGAAGTGATTAACCTGGGAAACACGTCCGCTAGTGCGGAGGAAATTATTGCATTTGCCAAGCAATATGACCCACAACCGTTTCATATTGATCCAGAACAGGCCAAACATTCCGCATTCGGAACACTCGTTGCCAGTGGTTGGCACTCCTCGGCTCTTTTCATGCGCCTACTCGTAGATGGATTGCTCAATGACACGATTAGTATGGGTTCGCCTGGCGTTGATGAAGTGCGCTGGCGCAAACCAGTTCATCCCGACGAAAGGCTAGAGGGGCGTTTTACAGTCGTAGAGAGTACGGCATCAAAGAGCCGACCAAACATGGGCGTTATCCGCTCACTCTGTGAGTTAGTCAATTCACAGGGAGAGGTCGTCATGAGCCTGAAAGGACTACACTTTTTCGGTCGCCGCCCTGATACCTCTCAACAAGACAAAGAATAAGCTGAGATACATGCCGCGCCGTGACTAGTATCTCAGCTTATTCTCTGTCTTGTTTCTTTATCTTGCTAATGCTATGATAGGTGTGTTCTCAACGCCTATCATAGCAGTCAAGTGGTTTTGTGCCGCTTTTCGCAGAGGAGGATGCATTTTATGGCTGCGCCAACACTACAACGGAGGGCTTCCGCATCGACGCTTCTCGTCACCCAATTACGGAAAATAGGAAACTCGATTGGGCGTCCTCTCTTTGCTGTCGTCCTGGCACTTATCGCGGGTGGCATTGTGATTATCTTGACTTCACCCGGTTCATTGCCCGACCGCTTTGGTGCGGTCATCACAGCATTTCAAGACCTCTATCAAGGCTCATTTGGCAACCCACAGACGTTTTCTTCCACGCTCGTTCGCGTGAGTCCCTTGATTCTTACGGGTCTCTCTGTCGCTATCGCCTTTCGCGCAGGACTCTTCAATATTGGCGCGGAGGGGCAGTTAGCAATAGGCGCGATGACAGCGGCGGCTATCTCCTTCGCCCTTCCCAATCTTCCTGGCGTGCTTCTTGTTCCCCTTATGATTATAGGAAGTATGCTTGCTGGAGCGATCTGGGGTGGTATTGTCGGTGTCCTCAAGGCATGGCGTGGTGCGCATGAGGTTGTTACCACAATCATGCTCAACTGGATCGCGTTTTACCTTACGGACTATTTAATTACGGGTCCGTTCAAAGACCCGAAACAATCAGATGTGACACCCACCATTCCCACGAACGGCATCATCCCTACGGTCGCCGTCTTTTACAATCAGACGCTAGGTACATTTCTACCCAAGATAGCCTCTCCCGATGCATATCTTGTTGATATGGGTATCTTTGTCTCTCTCATCGCGCTTGTCGTTTACTGGTTTATCACCTCACGTACCGCTTTTGGTTATGAGATACGGGTAATCGGACAAAACCCTAAGGCGGCCCGTTACGCAGGTATTCCCATCAAGCGTAATCTTTTCGCGGTGATGGCACTCGCGGGAGCCTTCTCCGGTCTGGCAGGAGCGTTGAATGTGATGGGACAGTTTCCCTATCACCTCATCTCTAGCACGTTTAGCATCGACTCGACCGGCTTTGACGCTATTGGGGTCGCGCTCCTTGGTCGCACTACCGCTATCGGTGTACTACTCGGCTCACTTTTGTTCGGCGGTTTGCGTCAAGGTGGGACATTCATGCAGGCAGACGCTGGCATACCAGGGGACCTGGTGTATATCATACAGGCTCTCGTCCTCTTCAGTATCGCGGCAGAATTTTTGCCCACGCTGCAACGTTCTTTGCCGAGTTGGGCGCGTCTCGGTAGTCGTCCAGCACTTGTTCCAAGTATCACAGGCTCGACAGAGGCTGCGTCAGCACTCGTTGAGAGTGGTCCTACCGGAAGCAATCTCAACGAAGCGAGTGCGCCACAGGTCAGTTCAGTTGCGGTAATCGAACGTACTGAGGAAGAGTATGATACGCTATCCGACTATCGAGAACTGCCTCTATATAAGAGCGAGGAGGAGAAATAGTGTTTTTACAAATATTTTTGCGTGTCATCACCTCTAGCGATCTCTGGGCCGCAACATTGCAATTCGGCGCATTATTGCTCTTACCAGCACTCGGTGGTGTTATATCTGAGCGCAGTGGTGTTGTCAATATCGCTATGGAAGGCATGACTCTAACAGGGGCATACGCGGGTGCTTTGACAGCGTTAGCAACTCATAATGCCCTCGCTGGCATTATCGGGGCGATGATCGCTGGCGGCTTGATGGCTCTTGTCCATGCTATCGTCTCCATCAATTTCAAAGCAAATCAAGTGGTCAGTGGTATTGCGATCAATATTGCCGCGCTTGGCTTAACCGACTATTTGCTCACGATTCAGACAAATGGGCAGGGCGTGCCTGCACTTCGACCAGAACTGCGCATCCCAGCCGTTTCATTGGGACCACTCGCCAATATTCCCTTTATCGGACCCGTTTTCTTTCAACAAAATATTATCTTTTACGTCGCGGTAGTTATTCTGCTTGCCATTCAATTTTTGCTCTTCCGCACAAATATTGGCTTACGTATTCGAGCAGTTGGTGAACAGCCACAGGCGGCAGACACAGCAGGTGTGAATGTGCGTCTCATCCGCTACCTCTGTGTTATCAGTAGCGGCTTACTTTCAGGCTTAGCGGGTGCGTTCTTATCACAGGGTATTGCGGGTATCTTCAACACAAACATGACGGCAGGAGTCGGTTACATCGCGCTAGCCGCCATGATTTTTGGTAAGTACAACCCATTAGGTACAGCGGGCGCGTGTCTCATCTTTGGACTTGGCGAGGCACTCAGTCCACGCCTACAAGATACGGGTATCTCACCTAATCTGCTCAGCACGCTACCCTATATCCTGACACTCGTTGCCCTTGTTGGCCTCGTTGGACGCACCGTCGCCCCCGCCGCCGATGGCATTCCATACGAACCCGGAACAGAGTAGGGGTCTAATTCATTACACATCACAAGGAACAATAAGACATGCAAGAAAGCACATTGGTGAAGCCAGTCGAGGAACCAGCGGTTCCCTTCGCGGTCGAGATGCGGAATATCAGCAAGGCGTGGCCCGGCGTTGTCGCGAATGATCACGTCAACCTTTCGGTACGCAAAGGTGAGATACACGCGCTTGTAGGCGAGAATGGCGCAGGCAAATCAACGCT
>CAXTWV010000396.1:0-4355 GCA_964248005.1 uncultured Ktedonobacteraceae bacterium
GCTGACCCCGCATTAGGGGTTGAGATGGCTTCGACTGGTGAAGTTGCCTGCTTCGGGAATGATGTTGAAGAAGCGTATCTCAAAGCCATCATTGCGACAGGTGGCTCTATTCCCAAAAAAGGCGTCTTTATTAGTCTTGGTGGCAAAGAAAAAAAGCTCGACTTCTTAGAGAGTGCTAGACAACTCTACGGGTTGGGTATACCTATATATGCCACGGCAAGAACATGTGAATTTCTACAGGCACATGGCATCGACGCAACGATGCTCTACAAAATCCACGAGAACTGTGCGCCCAACGTGCTCACCTACTTCCGTGACAACAAAATTGACCTTGCCATCAATATTGTCGATGGCTACATCAATAAAGAACTCGACGACGACTACGCCATGCGTCGCTACGCCATCGACCACAACATCCAATTGTTCACGAAAGTCAAGCAAGCGCGTCTCTTCGTCAAAGCCATCGTCGAGAAAGACCTTGCAACCATTCCCATAAAATCATGGAACGAATATGTATAATGCGGGGATGCAAGGGGCATCTGCCCCTTGACTGGGGTCTGGGGCTGTGCCCCGGTTTCCCTTTCTTCCTGCCGCCGTAGGCGGCGAGTCATCGAATGAAGAAAGGAACATTCATGTCAACAACACTCATCGGGTCGCTCGTGTTGCCCGATAAAATACTACAGGGAACGCTCTCCATCACAAATGGGAAAATTGAGCGCATAGAGGAAGGTTTTGTACAAGACCCAACATATGATTTTCGCGGCAAATACCTGCTCCCAGGCTTACTAGAGGTGCATGGACACCTGCGCGAGCCAGGATTAGACTACAAAGAAGATATTGAGCATGGTTCACGTGCAGCCCTTGCGGGTGGCTATACCACCGTCTTCGATATGCCCAACACAAAGCCTCCGACGACAACCGTTGCACGCGTGGTAGAGCAGATACAGCGTTACGAGCAGAAGTCATATACAGATTTCGCGATCAACATGGGAACCTCACTTGAAGATAGCGCAGAGCTGCAACATATTGATACAAGCTTGATTACGGGCGTCAAAATTTTCGCCGCTGGTCACGCCACCACGCCTACAACCATAGGTCGTATCAGCGATATTGCTAAGATTTTTGAGACGCTTGGCGAACGTCATGTCATGGCTCTTATACATGCGGAAAATCAGGAATTGGTTGACTACTTCACACATCACTATCGGACTACCTTAGGACGAGACGACCCACCTGCGTGGAGCGAGGCAAGAAATGGCACCGTCGTTCTAACCTCCGTCCTCGAAATGATCGCACTGGCAAAACACTTTGGTGTCAAGCTGTATCTCCTCCATCAATCGACGCCAGAAGAATTTGCCGCTATCGCCTTCGGTAGAAGCATTGGCGTGAATGTGTACGGTGAAGTTCTGACCTTCCATCTTGCGTTCAACACTGACGATTATGCAACACATGGCAATCTTATCAACGTCTCACCCTCAGTACGCGACCCCAATGTGCAGAAAAGCCTCTGGCAACTCTTACGGAAGGGAACAATCGACACCGTTGTGACCGATCATGCACCACATACACTTGAAGAGAAAAACAAAAAGAGTGTGTGGGATGTCGCATCAGGTATTCCCGGCTTTCAAGAATCTCTACCCATTCTTATCACTGGTTGGATACAGCACTTTGGGCAAGAAACGCTTGAAGAGGGATTACTGCGTATTGCGCAAGTGACCTCACAGAATATCGCACGCATCTTTGAGTTTCCTCAGAAGGGTGGGCTTATTGTTGGCAAAGACGCCGATATTGCTGTTGTCGATACGACAAAAACATGGACCGTGCAAAAAGTAGACTTATTTACAAAAAATGCATGGTCAGCTTATGAAGGCATGAACTTTGTAGGCCGACCGATAGCAACATTCCTACGTGGTACGAGAGTGTATCAGAATGGCACTATTCTCGGTGTACCACAGGGAAGACGTATCGAGAGGTATTCATGAACGACCCAAAAATTATGCAGATGTTTGTAGATGCAGGAGCCATTATCACCGGAAGTCATTTTGTGTACAACTCTGGTCGTCACAGCTCTGTCTATATCAACAAAGATGCCTTATATCTTCATACAGGCATCATTTCACAACTATGCCAGAGCATGGCACAACCATACACCCCTGACGAGATAGATAGTGTCGTAGGCCCTGTGCTAGGTGGTATCGTCCTATCTCAATGGACCACACACGCGCTCAATACTCAGCGTATCACAGGTGAAACGCTAGCGGTCTACGCCGAAAAGGAGCAAGGTTCTGACCACGCTTTTGCCTTCTATCGTGGCTACGACAAGCACATTTCAGGCAAAAACATCCTGGTTGTTGAAGACATTCTAACCACCGGTGGCTCAGTACGTCGCGTCATCGAACTGGTGCGTAAACATGGTGGCAATGTTGTAGGTGTAAGCGCATTGTGTAACCGTGGCAACGTGCAACCAAAAGACGTAGGCGATGTGCCTATTTCTACGTTAATAACACTTGACCTTGAGACCTACGCCGAGGAAGATTGTCCATTTTGTGAACAGCATGTGCCTATCAATACTGATGTGGGCAAAGGGCGTATGTTTCTCGCAAAACAAAAGGCTGTATAGATGCAAGAACAAATACCTAATACCTCAGAACTTTCATGTATGAATTTGCTGGAGAAACGTTGGCATGATAATACATCTGTCTGTATTGGGCTTGATCCGGTGTATGATCGACTGCCCTTGGCGGTACGGCAAGACGTATCACCCGAAGACGCACTCTTCGCGTTCAACCGTGCCATTATCGACGCTACACACGATCTCGTCTGTGCGTACAAACCGAACTCAGCATTTTATGAAGCACTTGCTGATAGCGGAATACGAGCTTTGATGAAGACCGTCAAATATATCAAGCAGACGTATCCACATATCCCTGTGATTTTAGATGCCAAGCGAGCCGATATCGGCAACACCAATTCTGGCTATGTACATGCAGCTTTTGATACTATCGGTGCGGATGCTATTACTGTACACCCTTATCTTGGAAAAGAAGCTCTTGCCCCCTTTCTTGCACGGAAAGACAAGGGTATCATTGTGTTAGTAAAAACATCAAATCCTGGCAGCGATGAGTTCCAAAATTTATTGATAGGTCAAGAGCCATTGTATCAAGTTGTCGCACGTCATGTAGCAGAAAATTGGAATGAGCATGGCAACTGTGCGCTTGTCGTTGGGGCAACTTATCCCTCCGAACTCCAGCAAGTACGCGCAACTGTAGGCGACATGCCAATCCTAATTCCAGGCATTGGAGTACAAGGTGGTGATATCGCGGCAACAGTTGCAGCAGGAAAAGACAGCCGAGGTCAGGGCATGATAATCAATTCTGCACGCGATATTCTCTATGCTTCAAGCGGTGAGAATTTCGCGCAAGCTGCCAGAGAAGCGACGCAACGTCTTAGAGATACAATTAACAGTTATAGACGATGAAACTACAAACAGAATTGGCTCCACAACATAAAAGCGGTTTGCTCTTAAAAAATCCTGTCCTCATGGCAGCAGGTACCTTTGGCTACGGCATTGAGAACGCGAAAATTGCCGAAGTACAACGATTGGGGGCAGTCATCTCAAAGGGAACGACTCTACATTCACGCAAAGGCAATGCACAACCTCGCACAGTAGAAACTTCAGCAGGGATGCTCAACGCCATCGGACTACAAAATCCAGGTGTGCATACGGTCATCTCTAAATATGCACCTATTTGGGCCGGATGGGATACGCCTGTTATCGTCAACATCGCGGGTGAAGATATCGAGGAGTTCGTAAAAATTGCCGAGCAACTCGAAGGTGTCGCAGGTATCGCAGGTATCGAGGTGAACGTCTCCTGTCCCAATGTGCGTGCCGGGGGAACCGTCTTCGGTGCCGACCCACAAGCCGTTGCAGATGTAACCACTGCACTTCGTATAGCCACAACGCTCCCACTTATCGTCAAGCTTTCACCAAATACAGGTGATGTGCGTCCAACTGCTCTAGCCGCCGCGGAAGCAGGTGCCGACGCTGTATCGTTGATTAACACAATCACAGGTATGAGTATAGATATTTCCACACGTAAACGCACGCTTGCTAACGGAACAGGTGGCCTATCTGGTCCTGCTGTCAAGCCAATTGCCTTGCGCATGGTCTACGAAGTAGCACAAGCGTTACGTGTCTCACATCCTAACATCCCAATCATTGGCTTAGGCGGGATACGCAATGCAAACGACGCGCTTGAGTTCCTCATGGCTGGTGCATCCGCCATCGAGATCGGCACCGCTAACTTTGTGAACCCTCGCGTAGGTATCGAAGTTGTCGAAGGTATAGAAGCATT
>CAXTWV010000397.1:0-4275 GCA_964248005.1 uncultured Ktedonobacteraceae bacterium
TCTATGCGCTGCACGACACACATTCATATAATTTAATCTATTCATTATCGGCGTCGAAATCAATGGTCGGATCACCTTCTTCCGCGAAGTACTCATCACTGTAGAAACCGACATCTTTACCAACATAGACGCTTACAAGAAAATCATCACGAGGCATATCTGCTGAGAGTACCAGGTCTTCGTCGATCTGCTCGATAAGTTTTGTGAGATCAGCCTCTTCCAACTCGCGTTCTAAAATAAGGGTTCCGTGTACTGCCGTTGTAGTAAAGTGGATATCTACTGTACCAAGCCGATTGTTGCTTTGCAGGTTGCTGCCCTGCATAATATAGTATCCCTCGGAATGTGGTGTACGAAAGTGTCGCTCGAAATGAATATCATCCATGCGATGTATGTACGTGGCTAGAGTGTTGCCACGCGCTCCTTTCTCAATGTCTCACCGTGTAGCCCCTGAAAGCTTCTCGCGTACTGTGTCTCGTCAAGACATACATATGTTCTCAAGTCTTACAAAGACAAACGCATTATATCATAATCGTTTTCAAGATACACTTCCCACTCTCGCTCAGAGGAATTTGAAAGAATTGCGCATCGTGGAGAATACAACACTTTCTTCATCGGCATACACATTTTGTGGGGCCATTTGTGTTAGTACATACATGTGATTCCCATGTACGGTTGCTAACATAGTCGTCGTATAGTTCGCGCCCTCCTGTTGCACATTTCCTTGTACCTGTTGCCAGGAGAAACCAGCAAAGGAGGTCGTTCCCAACGGTTTTATCGCCGTCATGCCACTTTTTGTTGCTTGCTGCTGAACATAGTGAGCCGCATCGCTCGTATCATTCGCAACTTGAAGCTTTACCTGAGCAGTATAACTACTATCAGAAAAAAGGACGCCTGTTGCGATGTGTTGCACAGTCCAGCTATTGGGATAGGACAGAGCAATACCTAAGTTTGTGTCTTTGAAGTCTTGCAGTGGTTGTGTGACTGGCGAGATGCTAAACGGTTGAGCAAGTAGTACCCACGCTCCACCCCCAAGAACAAGTATCCCTAAGAGAACTAACAAGATGACAAACGGCACACGGCTTTTCTGACGCGGCAATGTGCTGTGAGTCGAGGCAACAGGTATACGCCTTTCTTGTGCTAAAGGCATAGAGGAAGCCTGATTTCTCTGAGCAGGGAAATACTGTGGAGATTGAGATACTGGTGCAGGCTGTTGTTGCATACTCGAATTGGGTATGGGAGTATTCGTGTGGCTCGGCTGTCTTTGTTGTTGCTGACTAGCGGGCAGAGAAGGTAAAGGAGTATCACCACGCAGTGAACGTGCCTGTTGAGGCGTCTGCACATAATTTGGCATTGGAACAGTATCAAGATGTTCAACACCATCACGCGGCGTATCACTCTCATGCTGCTCTGGTGTCTCAAGTGGAGAGGTTGGAGCATCTTCGATGTCACCCTCCTCAATCGTACTTTCGGGTAACGGTGTAGGTGGGTTTTGTGACTCCTGCTCCCACACTTTGACGCGTAATTCACGTTCGGGAGGTGTAGGACGTGATGATGCATTTTGTACAGGTTGTGACTCTTGCAATGCACCATGCTCATCTTCTTGTTGAATCGGTACATCCTTGACCGAGACATGAGTGATAGGCGCAGGCCACGTGATAGGAGATGCGGAAATGTTATCTGGCGCGATACGGCGTGTGGTACGTGGTCGCGGTTGTTGTACCATTTGCTCACGTAAGACAGGTTTCTCAATTATCTGCTCTCGTAAGATGGGTTTATCCGACTCTGTAGGTGTTGATGGCTTAGCAGAGTTAGCGGCAGATAATGATTGAGAGCTGAAGGGATGAGATGGCACAAGCATACCACAGTTGTTACAAAAATGTGCATCATCTCTGGGCAAATCTTGCCCACAATAGGTACAAGCTATAGCCACGAAACCTCTCCTACATCAAAACCAAACGAAAGCAACGTTCACGCTCTACAATAGCGCAAAAATAGAAATGGGTCAAGAAAGATGACCCTTGGTAGTACATATTATTTTTACTTCAGCTCAAGCAATGCTTCGCGCTCTGTTTGCGTCTCTATGATGTGCTGATTTTTCACAATTTCAACCAGCTTCTTGCGTCCTTTCGGGCTACCAATCATCAAGACTCCGACAAGTTTATTATCACGGAAGAACAACTTGCGATAATTTTCGTTGCCCTTCTCCCCTGGCTCGCGACGTGCGAGTGTCTTAATATCTGCCTCGTGAGACTCAGTAGTACCAACGACAGCAATATTTACATCAAAGAGAGGACTTGTGTAGGTTGGTACGTCAACATACGCATTATGCGCTCCTGCCATATTCGCGCCTGCGATACGTCCATGAGCCAGCGCATTATCCCATGTACCCATTGTGTGGTGCAGACCAATCGTTGGGTCGAAAAACTCTGCCACATCGCCCGCCGCATAGACACCGGGTACATTCGTTTCCAAATATTCGTTGACCATGATTCCATTACGTATTTCCACAGGTGTGCCAGAGAGTACATGTGTATTGAGTGTGATGCCGAGACCAATGCCAATCATATCGGCTTGTATCTGGCGTCCTTGTTTGGTTTTCACATAAGTTGGCACACCATTCTTCGGAATGACTTCCTCAATTTCATCACCATGAATGACTTCCACACCAAACTTCTTCGCGATATTATCTACCACTTCTCCGCCATCAGGGTCGAGCGCACTACGCAGCCAGTAGGGACCACGCATAATCCAGGTAGTATCGAGTTTGCGAACCGCAAAACCATCACACAGCTCATAGGAGATAAAACTACCACCATAGGCGACAGCGGTACGCGACTCAAGCATTTTCGCGACAATAGTTTTTGTATCGTCAAGTGTCACAAAATTATAAATATGATTGACATCCTTAGCCCCTGGCACACGCAAGGGATTTGCCCAACCACCAGAGGCTATAAGAAGGGCATCGTAGGGAAGATGTTGTCCTGTGTTGGTGACGACGACACGTTCATCTGTATGGATGCGCTCGACAAGCGTTTCTGTGAGCAAGTCAATGTTGCGCTGCTCGTGCCACGCGAAGTCGCGGATCATGACTTTTTGTTCCACGATCACCCCTTGTAGAAAACGTGGAAGCGAGACACGGTTGTAAAGTGGGTAGGCTTCATTGGTAATAAGTTGAATAGTACAATTCGCATCATTCTTGCGGAGCGTCTCGGCGGCTGTCGTCCCTGCCACCCCATTGCCAATAATCACATAACGCTTCTCGTGTGTAGCCAACGTGCGGGTCTCCTTCTCTATTCTCACAAAAATATGTTGTATGTTATCTGGTATCTGAATATGCAGGAATCTTAGCACAGTTTTTACGAGAACGCTATAGTCGCGCTCAAAGTGGAGGAAGCAAGTAATGCCAAAAGCCTCTAAACTCAACGTCAGAAAAGTGTCTCTACAAGAACGAACATTGCCTGTCGGCAACATTGTTGGCATCAATGGTTATAAAGTCAACAAGGCTACGCTCAGAAAAAGTATTGAGGATGAGGGACATACTATTTCCGAAACACCTCACTTTTTTGTGGTGATACGGTCTATGTTCCCTTCCGTGGTGGTAATACATTGGTTCGCGCCAGGAGAGCTAGATGCGCGTTTAGGGGATTATATATTACGGGAGCTAAAGCCGCTTGGCATACTCACAGATGTAGAGGATTTTGACGCTATTTTCGGGGCAGTCGTTGGGTCGCTCTTTCCACATGAGACGCAGCAAGCATGGTCCATCTACACAAAAAACACGTTTCGGCACTTGCGGGACTTGACATATAGCACGTCTTCGCTCTCCCCAGGCTCCACACTTGGCACATTCGCCATGCTGTATCGTCGTGTATTTGAATTGCAGGTGGGCAAGAGTTTTCTTGATGCAGGCTGCTCTTCTGGTTTCTTACCGTTACTTATGGCTGAACACGTTCCCTCGCTCTCTACTGTCGTAGGAATCGACATTCGGCCTCATCCTTTCGGAACAGCAAGAGCATTAGCAGAGGAACATAACCTGAAAAACGTACAATTTATTCAAGCAGATTTGCTGGACAACACGTCCTGTGAGTTGGGTTCGTTCGACACAATAACGCTGCTGCATGTACTTGAGCATTTTTCTGAGCAGGCTATGTATACTGTACTTACAAATCTACTAGCGATGACAGGTCAACGCCTTATTGTTGCGGTACCATATGAACATGGAACACCAGAGACGGTGTATGGTCATGAGCAGTTATTTTCACAGGCGAAGCTTGA
>CAXTWV010000398.1:0-4250 GCA_964248005.1 uncultured Ktedonobacteraceae bacterium
TTCTTCAATTCATGCCACAAGCTGGTGCCACACCCGTAAGCAAAGTGGTGGCATCGGCGGCGGCGAACGCGGAGAATAACTATAATCTCAATCCAGATCGACTGTATATTCTCAATATTATGGCGGATGACTCATTTCGGATTAAGCGTGTGAAACCTCGTTCTCATGGTCGAGCGGCCCGTATTCTACGTCGCTTCTGCCATGTGACTGTTATTGTTTCAGATGATCCGGCTGACCGAGCCGCTCGTTAGGAAGGAGAACGCTTTTGGGACACAAAGTAAACCCAATCGGGTTCCGGCTCGGCGTCGTGAAAGGCTGGCAAGCACGTTGGTTTGCTGAGCGTGATTATAAGGACGTTCTTGCCGAGGACTTTTTAATTCGTAAGGCTATCAATAAAGACCTGTTCAATGCCTCTGTCTCACGTATTGAGATCGAGCGAGCCGCTGCTAATCAGGTGCTGGTGAAGATTCACACAGCGAAGCCAGGTATTGTGATCGGCAAGAGTGGCGAAAAGGTTGAGAAGCTCAAGGCATCACTAGAAAGTAAGACCAAGAAGCGTGTTCGTCTGGACATCATCGAGATTCGCCAGCCGGAATTGGACGCCTATTTGGTTGGTCGTGGCATCGCGGAGCAGCTAGAGAAGCGTGTATCATTCCGTCGCGCCATGAAGCAGGCCGTGCAGAAGTCGATGCGTGCCAATGCGAAGGGCATCAAGGTTATTGTTGGTGGGCGACTCGGTGGCGCGGAAATCGCGCGTACCGAGAAAGAGGTTGAGGGCAAAGTCCCTCTGCACACGCTCCGTGCTGACATTGACTATGGTCTGGTAGAGGCACACACAACCTTTGGTGTTATCGGTATCAAAGTATGGATTTATCGTGGTGACATCCTGCCGAACAAACGTCGTGAACTTGGCGATACTCAGCAGGAGACCGTGCAGCAGCAGCAAGCGTTCCCACCAAGAGATGGTGGGCGTGGTGGAGACCGAGACCGTCGGGGTGGAGATCGCCGTCCAAATGATGGTGGTGCTCCTCGTGGGGATCGTGGTCCGCGTCCGCAAGGAGACCGACCACAAGGGGATCGAGGTCCCCGCCCACAAGGTGGGGACAGAGGTCCACGTCCACAGGGAGATCGTCCACAGCGTCCATTGGGAGACCGTCCGGCACGTCCGGCTGGGGATCGTGGTCCGCGTCCGCAAGGAGACCGACCACAAGGAGATCGAGGTCCCCGCCCACAAGGTGGGGACAGAGGTCCACGTCCACAGGGAGATCGTCCACAGCGTCCATTGGGAGACCGTCCACAGGGGGATCGTCAGCCTCGTACTGAGCAGGCTCCTGTGAACCAGACGCCAGTGGCTAATGAGACACCTGTGAGTCAGACGCCAGTGGTGAATGAAGCTCCTGTGAGTCAGACGCCAGTGGTGAATGAAGCTCCTGTGAGTCAGACGCCAGTGGTCAACGAGGCTCCACAGACGCAACAGCCTACTACTGCACCGACGCCGCCACCAGCCGCACCAGCAGAGGATGCTAGTGCTACTCAAAGCGAGTAGAGGAGTTTCAAGCAATGTTATTGGCACCATCACGTACAAAGTATCGTCGCCAGCACCGTGGTCGTATGAAGGGTGAGGCCCATCGTGGCAACACTCTCGCCTTCGGTGACTTCGGCTTGCAAGCCCTTGAGCCTGTGTGGATGGAGGCGCGTCAAATCGAGTCCGCGCGTATCGCACTTACCCGCTTTATGAAGCGCGGTGGTAAAGTATGGATTCGTGTTTTCCCTGACAAGCCAGTTTCCGCCAAACCAGCCGAAACCCGTATGGGTAGTGGTAAAGGTGCAGTCGATCACTATGTCGCAGTCGTCAAGCCCGGTCGTATCATCTTTGAGATCGGTGGCGTCAGCGAAGAGATTGCGAAAGAAGCTGTCCGTCTCGCGGGTCATAAACTACCTGTCAAGACACGCTTTATTACTCGAGGGGAGGCTGAAAGTGTCGAAAGTTAACGAACGTCGCAAACAAGTTTTGGAGTATACCGAAGCCCAGGTGCAGAGTGAACTCAAAGACTTGCGACTGAAATTGTTCAATCTTCGCTTACAGCAACAGCGTGGCGAGGTAAAAAACAACCGCATGTTTACGCAGACGCGTAAGGATATTGCTCGCTTGATGCATCGCCTGACGCAGTTGGAGAATGAAGAATGACACAGCAAGCAGCACAAACGCCGCAGAAGGTTGCCCGTCACCAGCAAAAGGTTGGGCGTGTAGTAAGCAATAAAATGGATAAGACGATTGTTGTTGTCGTCGAATCCCTGAAAAAGCACCGCATCTATAAGCGTACTTATAAACAGACAAAGCGTTTTTATGCACATGATGAAGAGAACACATGTGTGATAGGCGACACCGTTCGTATTCAAGAGTGTCCTCCTGTCAGCAAACTGAAACGCTGGCGTCTCGTTGAAGTCATCAGGCGCGGTAGTGGAATTGTGCCCGTCGAAGAGTTGTTGGCAGATGTCGATCCCGATCTGACAGACTCCTCTGATGATGCAGAAGCAGAATAAGGAGAGCGTCAGATGATCCAGGTAGAAAGTCGCCTGAAGGTTGCCGACAACACAGGCGCGAAAGAGATCATGTGTATTCGTGTGATAAGTGGCTCCGCCAAGCGTTATGCAACCGTGGGCGACATTATCAAAGCCTCCGTCAAGCAGGCTTCGCCAAATGGACAGGTCAAGAAGGGCGACGTGGTAGACGCCGTTATCGTGCGTGTCTCGAAGGAGTATGCGCGTCCCGATGGGTCGCACATCCGCTTTGATGAGAACGCCGCCGTCATTCTTGCTGCTGGTAACAATCCACGAGGCACACGTATCTTCGGACCCGTGGCCCGCGAATTGAGAGAGAAGAACTTTTCTCGCCTCATTTCGCTCGCGCCTGAAGTGCTCTAGCATGGTGGAGTTCGCTGAACTCCATACCATAGAGGAAGAAAATGGCAGTAAAACAAAAAGAGAAGAAGCCGCTTCACTTAGCCAAGTTGAATATCAAGAAGGGTGACACCGTTTTGATCATCACTGGCAAAGACAGAGGCAAGGAAGGAACCATCTCGCGGGCGATGCCACAGGACAACAAGGTAATTGTTGAAGGTCTGAACGTGGTAAAGAAGCATATTCGTCCGCAGGGTCAAACGCGTCAGGGCGGTGTGATTGAGAAGGCAATGCCGATTCATGTCTCCAACGTCATGCTGAAATGCACGGAATGCGGTCAGCCCACGCGTGTTGCTCATGATCGTCGCCCCCTTGGAGCCGATCAGAAGGTTCGCTCGGTACGCGTATGCAAGAAATGTGGGAAGGTCATTGAGGACCGGACGAGGAGTAGTTAAACGTCATGGTATCACGATTAAAAGAAAAGTACCGACAAGAGGTCGTACCAGCCCTGCAAAAGGACTTTAACTACACCAACCCGATGCAGGTACCAATGCTCAACAAGGTAGTCATCAACATCGGTATGGGTGAGGTCATCCAGAACGCGAAGGCTATGGATGCCGCGGTTGGGGACCTTGCACTCATCACGGGCCAGCGTCCAGTCATCACGCGTGCCAAACGTTCGGTCGCGACCTTCAAACTACGTGAAGGTATGCAGATCGGATGCATGGTAACATTGCGTGGAGAGCGTATGTACCAGTTCCTCGATAAGCTCATCAACGCAGCATTGCCGCGTATCCGTGACTTTCAAGGCGTTTCAGCCGAGGCGTTCGATGGTCGTGGCAATTATACGCTCGGTCTGCGCGAACAACTGGTTTTTCCAGAGATCGACTACGACAAGATTGATAAAGTTCGTGGCATGGAAGTGAGCATTGTAACAACGGCTCGCACCGATGAAGAGGGACGAGGGTTACTCAGACTTCTGGGCATGCCCTTTAAGAAGTAACGCTGGAGGGCGACGATGGCAAAAACATCAATGATTGTAAAGTCTCAGCGCAAACCGAAGTTCAAGGTGCAGCAGCATAATCGCTGTAATGTATGCGGACGACCTCGCGCCTATATGCGCAAGTTTGGTCTCTGCCGCATCTGTTTCCGTGAGCGGGCGTCGCGAGGCGAGTTACCGGGTGTAACGAAATCGAGTTGGTAGCCCTATAATTGGGTAGGGGCAAAACACAAGAAGAAAAATGTTTTGCCCTTTGAAAAGGCGAAAGCGAAAAGGCGAAAACATGAAAAGATGTTTTCGTACTTCGGATTGTGGAGGCATCCATGAATATGACTGATCCAATTGCGGA
>CAXTWV010000399.1:0-4249 GCA_964248005.1 uncultured Ktedonobacteraceae bacterium
TTGTGAGCTTAGTCCTCAGCTCACCGCTTTCTTCACAAGTGCGCTGATCCTCGCCTCTTCGGTAGCGGTCAACTCCGTAAGTGCGAAGGCGGTCGGCCACATGGAGCCTTCGTCGAGGTTCGCCGTGTCGCTGAAGCCGAGCGTCGCGTATCTCGTGTTGAACTTCTGCACGCTTTGGAAGAAGCAGACGATCTTGCCGTCCTTGGCATACGCGGGCATCCCGTACCAAGTTCTCGGCGAGAGTACTGGTGCGCTGGCTTTGATAATCTCATGGAGCCGCATGGCCATGGCACGCTCTGATTCCGGCATCTCGGCGATCTTCGCGAGCACGTCGCTTTCCCCTTCCACCTTGTTCTTGTTGGCACGCGCTTCCGCCTTCAGCTCTTTGGCGCGTTCCTTCATTGCGTCTCGTTCCTCGTCTGTGAATCCCCTGGACTTCTTGTTGATCGCAGTGGTGCTCTTGGCGGACTCCTGCGTACCATTCTTTTCAGATTGGCTCATAAAAACCTCCTCATATTGACTTGGGTTAGAAACCTAGCCGCAGTTCGACTACGGACTCGTGCTATTCCAGTCATGCGTCGCCTCATGTGGCAGCCAAGCCGAGGGCGGCATTTCTTCAAGTATCCACTCAGATTTAGTACTCTTGAGGCATCGGCTCACCGGTTTCCAGTAACGTCTTCATGTTGCTGAGTATCCATGTCCAGCCGCCGCCCAGCAAACCATGGTAGGTCGCCGTCTGGCCCTGGAAGTCCTCGTGAACCACAGTAACATTGGTAACGCCGCCGGGCATCGATTCCAACTCCCACGATACTCTGGTAGGCGCATCTTCGTTCATCGGGGGCCAGAGTGAGTGATAGGTATGCACCAACTGATTAGGTGGCTCGGACGCAACCACCTTCCCCTCAACGATGGGGAAGCCATTCGGCATGTGATAGGTAAAGGGCGAGCCGACGGTGAGATCGGTCTTAAGCGTACAGCCATAGTAGTAGCGGGAGGTGAACTCCGACTTGGTAATCGCTTCCCACACCTGCTCCTGCGGAACCTTGATAATGATCTGATAAACGAGCCGGGGCTTTGAAGCCGTGGTCATACTATGCCCACCTTCAAGTGCTGTTTTGAGATCGGTGAGCAAGTTCGCACGTGCCGCAGAGTATTTGCTGATCCATTGGTCCGAAATGAGCTGGATTGGGACCAAATTCAGGTAGTGCAGTCTCTCGCGGCCCACTTTGCGCGTGGTGATCAGTCCGGCCTCTTGCAGTACGCGCAGGTGCTTCATCACCCCGAAACGCGTCATCGGCAGTTCTGACTCCAGCTCGGTGAGTGTGCGACCGTCGCGCTCAAAGAGGAGATCAAGTAGTCGCCGACGGCTTGGATCAGCGAGGGCGCGAAAGCTAGCTTCATCTTCCATGCCGCTATTATATGTGACTTAATGGTCACTTGTCAAGGATCATCCTTTTCGGAAAATGCATCTTTATTAGTGGTCAATACATGTGATAGGCTTAACAAGAAATATATCCAATAGAGGAAAGAGAGTGACATGATGCAACCAGTACTAAGCATTCCAGAACGTTTCCTTCCAGCATATCAATGTATTCAACAGCTTGAGCAGTATGACCGCTATCTCGCTGCATACATCTTTGGCTCTGTTGCGCGAGGTGAGGCAACTGACCAGAGCGATCTCGATGTGCAGGTGGTGGTTAATAAAGAGAATGCTTGTCCCAATGTCAACCATCCTATTATCGCAGGTGTGAAACTTGACCTTTCGTTTCGCTTGTTGCGACAGGTACGAGAACGCACTCAGCAAGAGATGGAGCAACGTGAGCGCATACCTTGGATCGCTGAGTCGCTTATTGTCTTTGATAAGACAAACGAGCTGGCGCAACTCCAAACGCAAGCACGTCAAGTACAGCCAAAGAGTGTCCTTCCTGAAGAGTACCAATGGCTCCATTTTATGTTTTTTCATGGTAACGATAAAGTACAACGCAATCTCGACAGTGATCCTGTCACAGCTCTTCTAGTCATGCATGTTGGCCTCAATGACTTTCTTAAATATCACTATCAATTGCAACAACGCTGGTGGGTCAGCAGTAAACGCCTGCTTGCAGACTTACAACAGTGGGATCCCCCTCTAGCACAACTTCTCGAACAATTTGTTACAACCGCTGACGTACACACCAAATTTGGCTATTGGTCGGCAATCATCGATCATATTTTAGAACCGCTTGGAGGCCGACAACCCATCTCAGAAAATAATTGTGATTGTGCAGTGTGTCAGTACGATTTGTCAATGATTAGGTCTACTTTTGAAGCGTGATAACCCACCCATGCCAGAGCCAGTCAATCGAGAAGGTGTGTCCTGATCTTGATTGTAGTGTCGTGCGTTTCTTCCACGGTAAAAGCTTTTTATCATATATCTATTTGCTTATGCCAAAAAGTCATCAGTGAATGTTTCACCAGCCCTATGCACTTCGGCCTTCCCTTTACGATAGAGCGTGACTGCTCCTTGTCCATACACGGTCCATGTTTTCTTTCTTTCTCCGTCGTCAATCATACCTGTGTGTTCATCAATTCCCAGGAGCACGGCATCAGGAAGCAGCGTTGTAATTTGTGCAACCCAGCGTTTACCAAATGTATTGTGATGTGGCAAAACACAGGTGTTCGGCACGAGTCCAAGTCCCTGGACGACTTTACTTGTGGCAGGATCAAAGTAGTACTGACACAAGACCATCGCACCAGCACTACTGCCTGCAATGACGGCCCCATTCTCATATGCGGAAAGCATGGCCTGCCAACTAGCACTTCCCAGGAGGGTCTGTCCAAGGTATCCCGTGAAGCCTCCTAACAGGTAAATGAGTTGAGATTGACGAAGAGCGGTTACAATACCCGGATCGTTTGCCGATGCCTTGTCGATAAGGGGCAGTGCCTCGACATTGCTGGCTCCAAGATGTGTAAACCAATTGACGCCATTTCTCCCGGCGCGTTGATGGTTGTTGTCGGGTGCGGCAGCTGTTGGAATAATACTAATGCGAGCGTGGGGACCACCAGCCAGTTCTAGTGCTCGTTGGTCAGGTTTTGCCATCTGTCCACCAAACTCCGCTCCGCCTTCCAGTACGATATATCCAGTCATATATGCCTCTTTCTGCTTATTGTAAAAGTGATGGTTCAATTGCATGGGCCAGCCGTGGCTCGTGATCGGCAAGTGCGCGTAGAAGCCCATAGCAACCTGCCAGCATCATATCACCATGTGGAACTGCTTCGTAAGGATGAAGCCATGAACCACGCAGGAGTTCGCGACGTGGACCAGTCACCGAAAGAAAAGGAAATGCCTGACTCTTTGATGAAGATGTCTGTACAATGAGTGCCCCATGACCGCTATCCGCGAATACCTCTTCATTCGAGAGTGTGCCATCAGCAAGCTTGACAAGCAATTCTTCCAACCGTGCTTTGCTGATCTCTCCTGTATGATGCTCAAAGATACCTGCGATACGTCCTTGTACTAGATGAAACGCGAGTGTATGAAAGTTCCCGATATTGCACAGTATGCTTTCCCGTTGTTGCCGCACGAGTGGGTCTTCCAGCGAACCAAGGGCAGCTGCCGATCCTGTATCCATCAAAAAGAATGGAATATAGGTATCTGAATGTGTGAGTTCTACATAGCGTTTCGCGCTTGTGGCAAGGGCATGAAGCCGCGTCAGTTCGGTAGGGATATCCTGTACGGCATACGCAAAGGCACTAGGGGTAGGATTAGCACGGACAGTTTTTGTTATAAAGTCGAAGCGAAAACGTCGATCACTCACATTAGGAGGTGCGGCCCCATGATCGAATGCGGCGAGCGCGAGCGCATCGACGCGCGGATTTATGTCGAAGGCACGGAAGGCTGTTGTAATGGCTTGCGCGTCGAAATCCTGTAATTCAATATGTACAACTTCAGAATGTGCTATGCGCTGTGCGGCTTCTGCGTCATCTATGATTTCAAAACCCATGCGCTCAACCATTGTAAGGTCGTCATCAAATGTTCGTCCTGCTTCAGGCGTCACGGCAACCGCATTGCCTGCGAGTGCATGGTCACGTGTCGCCCAGTGTGAGGGACCACCACCCATTGTCACACCTGTAAGCACCAGTGCTTGCCCGTGTTGCGTTGCTCGCTTTACACGCTCTGCAACAATCACCGTTGGTGAGGGCATCACCATTTTAAAACAGTTCTCTATCGTTTTTCCGCTTTCAAAAAGCAGAATATCCTGCGTTCCCG
>CAXTWV010000400.1:0-4248 GCA_964248005.1 uncultured Ktedonobacteraceae bacterium
ACGAGGGTGTAATGAATTAGACCCCTACATTTAACAGAAATATTACACTATTTAATGTTTCTTAAACGGAATTTCATAATGGCTAGCTATAATTTTTCTTGTAGTACACAAGCTTTCTGTGTATTGTACAGTTCTATTGGAGGTGCCATTATGTTTCCTAAGTCCTGGAATGGGACAACGACCGTTCAATTGCCCTTTGGCTTGAACGTCTCGGTGTATGTGCTTGTTTGGATTATTGTCCTTGCCGCACTCTTTTTTATCTGGCGTCGAGGGCGTGCGCTCGGTTTTGTGCGTTGGACGACACAAGACATTTTGATTGTCGCGATGCTTGGTGTGTTGCTTGAGGTCTACGATAATCTGATTGGGGATCAGTTTATCACACCGATCATCAACCTCATTCCTTTAGGACACGCCTTCGCGCTCAATGACCTACCCTACATGTTCCTGCTCATGGTAGGCATCGCGATGGTACGCAAGCCTGGAGTAGCAACGGCGATGGTGTTTCTCAACTTCTTATTGATGCAACTCTTTTATAGCGGACAAGGCATTAACATCCTGGAATGGCCTTACGGTCTTTTGCAAGGCGTCTTTGTTGATCTGTACTTCGTCTTGCGTGGCAATCGTGTCTTCGCGCAAGGTGGTCGGCAGGTTCTTATCGACGGTTTCTTCATGGGAGCGTTGCGTGCCTTTCCTGCTGTTACCTATCAGTCCGCTATCATGAGTCCTTTACTATCAGGCGAAACGAGAACGCTGGGTTACATCTTCTTTTATACGCTGTTTAATCTGATTGGCAATGGTGTAGAAGCCGCGATTTCGGCACCGCTCGCCATTCGTATCGCCCAGTCGGTCAATCCTTCGGCTCGTCGCACTGCCCCTGTTTCACGTCGAGAAGCGACCGATACAGGAGTACCAGTGGTTCCTCAGCCCGCGAATGAAGGGAGTGCATCATGAACCTGAGATTGCTTGGCATTATTGGTGCTGTACTGACTGTTTTGCTAGCCGCTGATGGCATTTATATGCTTGTGAGCCGTTACAATGGTAATGAGACACAGGGTACCTTGAACCTGCAAGATGGCACGACAGTTCTCATTGCGGCAGGCATCCTGCTCATCGTCACGATTATTGCGTTTGTCATGTCTGCACGTGCCAATGCTGCGGGAATTGTACCAACCCCTGTGGCACCAGAGGTAGACACTACCTCTGATGTACAACGTACTGAGACTAGAGGATAAAGGGTAGTATGCCAGACCTACGCATAGATTCCCTGTCCTTTGCCTATCAGGATACCTCCGGTCAAGTGCTGAAGGATATCAACCTGACAATTCCGAGCGGGCAATTTGTGCTTCTGGCGGGTCCATCCGGGTGCGGGAAATCCACTCTCGCACTCGCCCTCGCCGGACTCATCCCGAATCGTATTGCGGGCGATATGGAAGGCGATATCTATCTGGACTCGAAACGTATAGGCGGCATGGAGATCAACGAGGTCTCGCAGTATGTCGGTATGGTCTTTCAAAATCCAGATAACCAGTTAATTCAAATTGATGTTGAGTCAGAAGTCGCCTTTGGCCCAGAAAATCTTGCGCTCCCACATGCAGAGATTGAACATCGTGTGCGGCAAGCACTCGAATATACACGTATGGAACACTTGGCACAACAAGAAATCTTCGCGCTTTCTGGTGGACAAAAGCAGCGTGTTGCTATCTCTGCGACGCTTGCCATGCGCCCGAACATATTAGTGCTTGACGAGCCAACCTCCGACCTTGACCCTGTAGGAACGCAGGAAGTATTGGGCGTCCTGCGCACATTGAACAAGCAGTATGGCATGACGATTGTATTGATCGAGCATAAGATTGACGAAGTAATTCCTTGGGTTGATCGTGTGCTACTCATGGATGCTGGACGTATTGTTGTGGATGCACCCCCGCGTAACGCCTTTGCTGATATTCCTTTATGGGACAATCTTGGTGTTTCGGTTCCACAAATAGTACGATTAGCCAGAGCTATCCCTGATGTGTTTCACGGCGAGACTCCGCTTTCCGTTGATGAAGCCTATAATGCGCTTGTTGATACGTCTCTGGCACAATATATGCGGCAACGCAATAGCGCGATACAACACATGGACGCACTAACATTGAGCTTTCCGGCTCCTGAGTCATCACAGTATGCGGTATCGTGGGAAAACGTCGGGTTGTCATTTGGCACGAAACACGTGCTCAAAGATATCAACGTCCACGTATCACCCGAAGAGTGGGTCGCTATAATTGGCCCCAATGGGTCGGGCAAAACGTCGATGGCCTCGCTTGCCATGGGCTTTCAAGCTCCAACAAGCGGCATGATACGTAATAGAGGCAAGCTTGTAAAGGCGGGGAACATTTCTCGTCAAGCTGAGAAGATGGCGTATCTCTTCCAGGCCGCCGACACCATGCTGTTTAGCCCGACGGTGGAGCGCGAGTTCTTATTTGGTGCAAATAATAGACGTAAGCGTAAGGACGATGTGCTCTATACCGTTGATGAACTGCTGAAGACGGTAGATTTAGAGGCTCATCGTCAGGATAATCCATTTCAGTTGAGTCACGGACAGCGCAAACGCCTGGCGATTGGTGTGTTGTTAGCCCGTTATCCAGAGGTACTTATTCTCGATGAACCAACAACGGGCCAGGACGAAGGGCACGCACGCGCCTTTCTGCAATTCCTTGAGCAACTACGTCAAAAGCAGAAGTTCACCTATATCATGATTTCGCATGATATGCAGGCCGTCGCCCAATATGCGAGCCGTGTTGTTGTGTTGCATGAAGGACGTGTTGCCCTCGATGGACCGCCAGAGCAGGTCTTCGCGCATGTAGACCAGTTAGCCGCTAGCAACATTCTGCCGCCGCCTATCGCGCTCCTCCATGCACGTTTGTGTAATGGAGAGGCAACACATGTTGCATTAGATATTCCAACATTTCTGCGTGCGCTAGAGCCAGTTGTGGAGGTGTCACGTTGATGAGTATCCAGCAGTTCTTTCTACAAAATCTTGTGGGACGCACAATCCTCGGCTATCTGCTTATGTTTGTTGTGCCACTGATTCTACCTGTGGTGTTTGTCAAACTTGTTGGGATACGAGGATTGCGTAACCTGTTCTCCTATGAGCCAAAGCAATCGGTCATTCATCACCTTGATCCACGCTTGAAGATACTCTATCCCTTCGTCATCAGTACATTGAGCGTGTTTCTGAACTGGAATTTTGTGTTCCTCTTATTATTGTTTACCATTATTCCATGGATACTATTACGTACATCGTCGCAACGTCTGCGGGTGGTGATTACAATGGTGCTGACACCTGCGATTGGTTTGATCTGGTCGCAGGGACTGTTCTATACACAGGGTCCGCAACATATCATTTTCGCGTTTCCAGCAACGATCAGTTGGCTTGGTTCACCGGGGCTTTCTTCGACAGGTATGTTGTATGGAGCGGAACAAGCTGGTCGTGTGATTGTGGCGGCTTCGGCATCATTCATTCTCTTGTTCACAACTAAGACATCCGAAATCATCTGGGCTTTCTACAAATTTCGGATGCCCGCTGCCGTTGGACTTGCGTTCACGGCAGCTTTACGCTTTGTGCCGCAGTTAGCTGAACGCATGACCGTGTTATTGCAAGCGATGCAGGTACGTGGCTATGACCTGACGGTGCCGCGCTGGTGGCAACTTCGCGACTGGCCCGGCTATATTGGGCGTGTGATCGCCTGCATTCCGATAGTGACGGTGCCTTTGTTGATTGATTCGTTGCGTTCGACCTCTGTCATGGCGATGGTTGCCGATGCACGGGCGTTTGGTTCACGACCGGAGCGAACGGTGTTGCGTGAACATACTCGGACAACGGGTGATGTTATTGCGACTAGCGCGTTAGTTGGGTTGATTGTGATTGTGGTGCTGTTAGTGGTGCTGCATATTGGAAACCGTCACGTGTAGTAATCTGTCAAACGACATATGTTGGGAAGAGAAACATGGTGGAGATGAACTCCTGTACGGGTCTGATTTCATCACACCCTCTCGGCATACTACACTGTTGGAGAAATTGATGAAACGTTGCATACGTCCTCCAACGTCTCGATTGCCAAAAGGGTGTGATGAAATCAGACCCGTACAGGAGTTCTGCCACACGTCCTTTGGCAGACTACTACGCCTAACGATTTTCTTTATTCTGCAGAAGCGGTAGAATCTGGTTCAGAAGTATCACTGGTCAATGTAGACGCGGTGTTCACCAAA
>CAXTWV010000401.1:0-4241 GCA_964248005.1 uncultured Ktedonobacteraceae bacterium
CGTGCATAGCACGTATGAGAGTATAGTAGGGTAGCCCCTTGTGGGCGTCCGTTGTATATCGTGGGCGTCCGTTGTGTCTTTATTACATCATAGGTTATGAAACTGCTTCTGGTTCGGGCGTCGTCGTTTCTGGTAGATGCTCTAGCACTTTCGCGGGAGAGACGAGCATCCACACGAAGTAAATCAGTCCAATCGCGAACAGAACAACGGAGTAGAGCCACGGCGTCACAAACTGTGCATCGCGGAAGATAGCAAGCTCAAAAACTAGCCATATGAGCGAAAGTATAACGATAGGCCACTCAAACGCTCCAAGTTTGAATGCTTGTGTCCCAGGCAACTTGTTGCGCGTGAAGACGTAGAGAATAACTGTTGCCAGGTAAAGGACGGCGGGGAGCAGGCTAGATGCACTAAACAGATTGACCAGTGCATTGGTCTGGTTCGCAAAGATCGCTAACACGACTTCGATGAGGACGGCAAGCAAGATTGTTGCCGCGACTGGTGTACCTGTGCGCTCGTTGACACGACTGAAAAGCTGGTGTCCTGGGAAACGTCTGTCACGCGACATTGCCCATGTCAGGCGTGTCGCAGTAATGAAAATCACCAGTCCACATGCGAAGATCGAGAACGTCACAAGGACGAGGAAAATACTGCCAACTACGGAGCCAAGTGTCTCTCTAACAATATCCGCGACTGGGGTAGCAGAGGCTCCCAATGTTTTGAGATCACCCGACGCGAGATTAAGCGCGATGAGGAAGAAGAAACCAACGACGCCACTCAACACTACTGCCGACCACATCGCGAATGGTACAACTCTGTGCGCGTTTTGTGTTTCTTCTGCGAGATTTGCCGCGGCTTCAAAGCCTACAATAGTGTAAGAGCCGAGCAAGAATGAGAGCATAAATGGCCCTGTTTGATTCCAACCGCCCAGGTTAAAGTATCCATTCGCTGGTACAAGGCCCATGCTAAACACATGCTCTGGATGCAATAGCCCGCGTACTGCCCCCACAATGATGAGAAGCAAGGTTAAACCAACAATGCCAATCACCTCGGTACCTACGGCTGTGTTGTTAATGCGTGTTGACCAAACGGTCGAGAAGACAATCAGCAACGCCTGAATTAGGATAATAAGTGCCGTCACCAACCATGCATTGAGTGCTGTTTCCGTATAGTTGAAGAGACTGGGTAAGACGGTGGAAGAGATCGCGTAGTCAACCGAAACGACGACGACGATCAGGTACATGAATGATAGCCACCCAAATAGCCAACCAATCTTTGGGTTTGTCAGGCGTGAAGCCCACTGATAAGAATACCCGGCAAGTGGAATACGCGAAGCAAGTGCCGCGAATACGAGTGCTACACAGAGTTGTCCTAGCACGACGAAGGGCCATGTCCAAATTCCTAAAGGACCACCCCAACCCAATACTGCGCCATAGGTAGTAAAGATGCCGGTCGTGATTGAAATAAAGCTGAAGCCAATAGCAAAAGAGGCAAAACGTCTGATTTCGCGCCGATACTCTGGCTTGTAGCCAAAACGTGTAAGAAGCTGATCTGCGTTTGATGTCTCATTCGTAAGTGCCATGAGCAAGCTCCTTTGGGTCAGAAATACTACTTTTGTTTTTCGTAAAAGTGCTAAAAGGTACAAAAATACAAGGCTAGCTGTTGTGGGAAAATGTTGTTTGGTTGCTCCTTTCGTAACACAAGTGTACCATATTTTGGACTAAAATTCAGCGTGTGTTTCTCCATAGGGTGTGTTGTATAGTGGTAACGATAGTACGTGGCCCTTACTTATGAAAACAACTGAAAAAACAATAGAGAGAGAAAGAAGCCTTATGCAAGAAACGCTCGCTACTCTACATCCCCGACCCCAGCTAACGCGTTCTGAATGGATAGACCTGAGTGGTACCTGGAATTTCGCTTATGATGATGCTGCAATTGGGCTTGACAAAAAGTGGCAGCACAATGATGCATACACGCGTACTATTCAAATTCCATTTCCACCAGAGTCACCCGCGAGTGGTATTGGCGATACTGGTTTCCATCCAGTGGTATGGTATCATCGTACCTTCCATGCACCAAACTTGGAGCATGGAAAAAGGCTGTTGTTACACTGTGGTGCGATAGATTACGCGGCACGTGTATGGGTGAATGGTCAACTTGTTGCTACTCATGAAGGTGGTAATACGCCGTTTAGTGCTGATATTACGTCCGCGCTAAACGCGAACGTAGAGCAGACGCTTGTTATTCGTGCGGAAGACAACCCGCTAGACCTGACGCAACCGCGTGGTAAACAGGATTGGCAAGAACATCCACACGATATCTGGTATCACCGCACAACTGGCATCTGGCAACCTATCTGGCTTGAACCTGTTGCTGCGACTCATATCACACAGGTACGTTGGACACCAGACCTGGACCGTGGCGTACTTAGTGTCGCTGTCAATGTACAGCGGCATGATGCTCGTCCTTTACATCTTCGTATTACACTACAGTTACAAGGAGTCGTGCTGAGTGATGATATCGTTCTTTTGCAAGGGTCAGAGATACAGCGACACATTGCATTTGACCAAGCAGGAATGATGAGCAAAAATTCACTACTATGGTCGCCCAGCAATCCCAATCTTATTGATGCGACATTGACGCTGCTCGCAGACGATGAGCATATAGACGAGGTGCAAAGCTATGCTGGCTTGCGCAGTGTGAGGGTTGAAGGCGGTCACTTCTTGCTCAATGGATATCCATACTACTTGCGAATGGCGTTAGAGCAAGGCTATTGGCCTCACTCTCATTTAGCCGCCCCCGATGCGGATGCTCTTCGTAGAGAAGTGGAACTTACGAAACAGCTTGGCTTCAATGGTGTGCGCATTCATCAGAAGGTGGAAGACCCACGCTACTTGTACTGGTGTGATCGACTGGGACTGCTTGTGTGGGGCGAGATGGCGAATGCGTATGTCTTCTCGCCCACCGCCGTTGAGCGACTAACGCGCGAATGGTTGAGCGTGATCGAACGTGATTATAGTCATCCTTGTATTATCGTCTGGGTTCCCATCAATGAAAGTTGGGGCGTGCCAAATCTTCCGCGTGACGCGGCACAACGTAACTATATACAAGCTCTTTACCATCTTACAAAGGCTCTCGATCCGACCCGTCCCGTCATTGGTAATGATGGCTGGGAACATAGTATCAGCGATATTCATAGTATTCATGACTATGCGTTTGATGGACAAACACTGCGAGATCGCTACAGCAGTATTGAAGACGTACAACGCACACTACGCGAGGTACAGCCAGGAAATCATTCTGTGCTACTCTCTGGCTATCATAACGAGGGTGAACCAATCATGCTCACCGAGTTTGGCGGTATTAGTGATCGGCCTGACGCGAACAGTGCGTGGTTTGGCTATGGCACTGTTGAAGATCGTGCTGCTTTTCTCGCCAAATATAAAGAACTGGTCGATGCTATTCTGGATAGTCCAGCGATTGCGGGTTTTTGTTATACGCAACTGACCGATACAGGTCAGGAAACCAATGGACTACTTACCGCGAACCGGGAGCCAAAGCTCGATATCGAGCAGGTGCATCAAATCACAAGTCGTCCCTCTGTCGCGATTCCCGCAGATGTAATCACACACATGCGACAGACACAAGGCGTGACTCTGCCTGCTGCTGATGCAGGAAATGTAAGCAAAGATTAAACGGAACAGTAAATGTAGGGACCGATGTATCGCGTCCTCAGCACGAGCGAAGCAATGTGCGTTCCCTACGTATTTAGTGGATGCACCAATAATCGGTCCCTACATACTATGGTTCCACCACGATATATGTGCGGTCGGGGCTGTCTTGTCCCGCGATACGTTCAAACATTTCCCCGTATTTTTGTGCGAGAACTTCTCGTGCATGAGTGCGCTCTTCGGGGGTGCTTTCATGTGCGTGTCCCTCAATCTGGAGTTCGCCAAGCAGGTTGCCTGTGCGGTCTGAAGGTGCCATCTCTACACGCCCATTGTTGCGCACACGTTTAATTTTGCCAGCTTTGCTACCCGTTGTAATATAGATGTTCCCCTGATCATATGCGAACCAGACGGTGGTTGGAACTGCCCTGCCGTCTCTACGATATGTTGAGAGCACGATGAACTCATGTGGCTGTAAATATGCGAATGGGTCCTGCGTCTCGTTGATTGTCATAGCAAAAGGTACTCCTCCGATAAAATTATGGCATACTACTTTCTAGTAGTGCATGTGTCACT
>CAXTWV010000402.1:0-2495 GCA_964248005.1 uncultured Ktedonobacteraceae bacterium
TACGGTAGCAACGCTATGATAGCAGGATAGGAGACATGTGTCAAGTGTAAGAACGCTGCGCCTCACGTATAAAACGATAAGGATAGATGTCCTCTATCGCACTGGCATCAGAGAGTTTGTGTACCTGCTCGTCATTTAATGTCCAATCGACGGCTCCAAGGTTGTCGTTGAACTGTTCTAGTGAACGGGCACCTATTATAGGAGCCGTTATGCCAGGGGTGCGTAGTAGCCAGTTAAGCGCGATTTGCGCATAAGTTTTTCCGCTCTCTTTCGCGATAGCATCCATCACGTCGATAACACGCCAGTTTTGTTCGGTTGCGCGTCGTTGCCAATGCTCTTCCAGGCGTTCTCCAGCTTGCGCGATGCGCGTCCCTTCTGGCGGCTGCTCTCCCTTTTTATATTTGCCAGAGAGGAAACCACCACCGAGCGGACTCCAGGGAAGCACAGCGATGTTTTCTTCACGACACAGGGGCAGTATTTCGTAATCGAGGTGACGCTCGACAAGTGAGTATTGCGGTTGCAGCGAGACAATGCGCTCAAAACCATGTGTACGGCTCACATGAAGTGCCTTCATGATTTGCCAAGCGGTAAAGTTTGAGACACCAATATAGCGTACTTTCCCCTGGTGGACGAGATCAGAAAAGGCTGAAAGTGTCTCTTCTAGTGGTGTGGCAGCGTCCCAACAATGAGCTTGATAGAGGTCGATATAATCGGTACCAAGTCGTCGCAAGCTCGCTTCGCAGCCCTCGATGATGTGCTTACGTGACAAACCAACATCGTTTGGTCCTTTCCCCATAGGGAAGCGTACCTTCGTTGCCAAGATAAGTTCTCTTCGTCTCTCTCGAATGGCACGCCCCGTAATTTCCTCGGATATACCTTGTGAGTAGACATCTGCCGTGTCAAGAAAGTTACCACCAGCTTCTATAAAACGAGAAATGATGGCTCTGGATTGTTCTTCATTCGCCTCTTTCCCAAAGGTCATACAGCCCAGACATACTTCAGAAACTATGGTGCCTGTCGCACCTAAACGTCGCATTTGCATAATAACCTCTCCTTCTTCGCACGTTTTCTGTAATAGACACGTCCGGGGCTGTATTTTCGTTCCTAGTACGTAGTAGGGTTAGAGTTATGACTCCATGCTAGTATTTATGGGTGAGCACTTCTTACACAACGTTATACAGTTATGTCTAATGCGTTGAGTATATAGGGGAAAATTTATAATCAGGGGAAGCAAATATTTATGCGTAGACATTCATCACTCTATGTACATCGAAAACCTAGTACACTTCTACGTCTTTGTCTTGCACTCGCCTCTATCATTATGGGCGCGATAGCAGCCTTTGTCCTGCTCACCAGTGTAGTTAGTACCACAAAAGCGGCATCAAGTTTCTATGAAATCACTTTGCCTTCTTCATATCCCTGGGGAATTGCCGTTGATACAAAGGGTAATGCATGGGTAGCGGAACCTGAGTGTGATCCGCATCCGTTTGTTTGTAGTGCCGCTCGCACGGGAAATATTGCCCAGGTAAAGCGTTCCTCTTTTAGTGTCACCTCGAATTTCACTGAGCCTTCAGGAAGAGGGTTTGCGAGTCCCTTCTTTCCAGTCCCTGATACATTTGGTAATATCTGGTTCGCAGAGCCAAATGCTAATGCGATTGGTGAACTCATACCGAATCCGTACAATCCCCCGGCCTCCACCTGGAAGCAGTGGCATGTTCCAACATATAATGCTGCTCCGTTTCAGATTGCCTTTGACTCGCGTGGCCTTCTTTGGTTTACAGAACCTCAGGCAAATCAGATTGGATCATTCAATACAACGACCCATGCATTCACTGAGACCGCAACACCAAGTGCTTATAGTACCCCTTACGGCATCACAGGACCTGATACCAGCGGCGCAATGTGGTTTACCGAAAATAATGCTGCCGTAGCTCGCGTTGCCAGTTTTGTACCTCCTACTGGGAAGCTCAAAAAAGTAGTGATCAATGAGTACCTCACGGTCAATTCAGGCCCAAGTACCACTGTACACCTCATCACGCTTGACCATAAGGGGCGTGTCTGGTGGACTGAGGGCTTTGGTGGAAGAATCGGAAGCCTTACTATCAGCAAATCAGTGAAGGGAACCTCTAAGGGTGTCAGTGAGTATCTAATTCCAGCTTGTAGTAATTGCGGTTCGCACGTTTCTGGCATAGCTGTTGATAACGCAGGCGTTGTCTGGTTTGACGACTCATTAAGAAGCTGGGTTGACTCTTATAACCCTACCACCAAGAGATTCTCAACACCAATTCAACTTGCGAATGGAAGTCATCCACATGATGGCTTAGCGGTAGATAGTAACAATACGGTCTACTTTGCGGAAGAGTTTTCGCAAAAACTCGGTCAACTACCACAAGTTAGTACGAACGAAAAAGAGACGTAGGGGTCTAATTCAATTAAACCACCTGGCGCCGGCAATGCCGGAACAAGGGGGTTTTGAATTTGAACCCAAAATTGTG
>CAXTWV010000402.1:2505-4236 GCA_964248005.1 uncultured Ktedonobacteraceae bacterium
TGTTCGGCCTATGGCGCGGCACGAGGGTGTAATGAATTAGACCCCTACATTGCTCTGTTGAATAGAGCGATGGGACGCAAGGGAGAACCCGACCCGCCCTTTATTTTTAGGGGCAAGGCGATGAAGTAGAAACTTGTCGGGACGTTGACGAGACCATATAATCCCTCAATGATGAAGATGCCGTTGGGCAAAAAATACTTTATATGTCCAAATCCTGCTTTCAGTTCGCCGTTGACCTGTGCGATATCGCAAGCAGGCGTATCGGAACCAACAGCCTTCACACCAACTTCGTAGAGAAAACGGCAGGTGTCCTCGGCTAACCCTGGCTCGTTCTGACCCCACCAGTTGCGCTCGTGGGGTGCCTTCTTCTCAACATCGACAAGATATTTGTCATACCCAAAATCAATGATGGCGATATCACCCTTCTCAAGCGTGATACCCGACTTCTGCATGACTTCCTGCATCTTGTTCAATGGCACGAGTTCACCGGGAGCGTAGTTTTCTTGCGACAGATCAATCTTTTTGGCAATCCCCATAAGCGATGTAACAGGAAAAATATCTATCGTTTGATCCGCTTTCTTGGGTAGCATATGTGCGGGTGCATCAACGTGACAACCACTATGCTCTGGCAGAATCAAGGTTTGTAGAAAATATCCGCTCTGCCCAAAATTACGCGAGTCTTCTATGATCGATACATCAGGATGCGAGTGCCAGTGGGGCATGTTCGAGTACAACAGAGGTGAAAGGTCAACCGCTTCCATCGTGTTCAGCAAGCTAGACAGTTCCTGAATTGACGGCATGTTCTTAGGCTCCTCTTTGATATTAAAAAAACAACGTTTGGCTTGAAATTGTACAGACATCGTATCATATCAGCAGGAGAAAAGCGTGCTATGATGTAGCACACATATATGTGTTGAAGGAGGATGTAATGGAACAACGAATGCTAGGCAAGACGGGCTTGCAAGTACCAGTGATAGGTATGGGGACATGGCGCACATTTGATGTACGGGGCAATGACGCAAAGCGCAATACGCAAAATATTGTCGATACAGCACTTACATCAGGCGCAAACTTCCTTGATTCCTCTCCGATGTATGGAGCCGCAGAACAAGTACTGGGTGAGACGTTACAGGGAAGACGCGAACAGGCATTGATTGCGACCAAGGTGTGGACATCAACACGTAGCGAAGCGCAAGCACAAATCAAGCGTGCGCTCTCCCTCTTTCATAATAGAATTGACTTGTATCAAATACATAATCTCGTCAACTGGCTAGAGCATCTGGCACTCCTAGAACGGTTACGCGACGAGGGCAAGGTACGTGCTATAGGAGCCACACACTATAGCAGTTCAGCCTTCAAAGAGTTGCGGCAGGTGATGAAAACGGGTCGTATTACCGCGATTCAGATACCATACAATCCACTACAACGCGAGGTTGAGCGCGACATTTTACCACTCGCTGCCGATCTCGGTTTAGGCGTCGTAGTCATGCGCCCCTTCGCGGAGGGAGGCTTGATGCGCCGCAGCCCTTCTCAAGCAGAACTTGAACCTCTCAAGCCGTTTGGTGTAACCACATGGGGTCAAGCGTTGCTCAAATGGATTTTGAGCGATACACGTTGTCATGTCGCCATTCCAGCCACAACACGCCCCGAACGCGTAAGCGAAAACGCGCAAGCTGGTAGTGCGCCATGGTTTGGCGCGGAAGAAAGAGCGTTAGTAGCGAAATTGGCGGG
>CAXTWV010000403.1:0-4214 GCA_964248005.1 uncultured Ktedonobacteraceae bacterium
TCTTTTTGCTGTTCACAGCTACAGTGTTGCTGTGTATTATTCCCGGACCCGACATGCCATGCTGTACATCATTGCACGCAGTACTACACAGGGACGCGCTGCTGGTGTAATTTCCTGCGTTGGTATAGCACTGGGCGGTCTGCTTCAAACTTCGGCAGTTGCCTTGGGACTCACGGGCCTCTTTCTCGTTGTGCCGGTAGCATATGATGTCATCAAATATATTGGAGCAGCATATCTGGTCTATCTAGGTATTCGGGCAATCCTCAATCGAGAAGAATTTGTAAGAAGTTCTTCTCACGAGAAAACTAGTTTAACGCACACGTTTTGGCAAGGCACTTTCACAACGCTTCTGAACCCAAAGGTCGCATTTTTCTATATCGCGTTTCTGCCTCAGTTTGTCGATAAAACACAAGGTCATATCCCTCTCCAATTATTGGTTCTTGGTCTTGTATTTAATGCTACAGGGCTAGCAGTAGATGCGAGTATTGCACTACTCGCAAGCTTTCTTGGTACATGGCTCAAAAGTCACACAGGTGCTGCCAAGCTTTTAGGTTGGTTAACGGGCTTCGTCTTTATTGGGCTTGGCATTCGTCTTGCGTTTTCGCAACAACAATAATTGTTTACCGACTTGACTTGGAAGGAACACTGATATGTCAAAGCAGCTCTCCTCACCAGCACAAGCATCTACAGAAGAACGCGTTACATTTGATTTCAAAGGTGGACTAGCAGGAGCAAGGCAAACATTACCTATTGCTTTGAGTGTTTGTGCCGAAGGACTTGCCTTTGGGGTCCTAGCCCAGCAAGCACGACTGAGTATTCTTGAAGTGTTACTTATGAGTGGATTTGTCTTTGCTGGGTCTGCTCAACTGATTGTGCTGAGTTTGTGGACCACGCCGTTACCAATTGCGGCTATTTTGTTTACAACATTAATTGTCAACTTACGCAATGTACTCTTAGGAGTTGCAATCAGCCCTTGGTTCCTACAGCTACCTCGTCTCAAGGCATATTCAACGCTCTTTTTTCTAGCCGACGAGAACTGGGCACTCACAATGGGCGAATTTGACAGGGGGAAACGCAATGCAGCATTTCTACTTGGTAGTGGTCTTGTCCTCTATGGAGCGTGGCTTAGTTCAACGGTCATTGGCAGAATACTTGGTGATGTCGTTCACGACCCTGCACGCTTCGGCCTAGATTTTGCGTTTACAGCAGTCTTTCTCTCATTGCTCGTAGGATTATGGAAAGGTAAGTCAGACCTGTTGCCGTGGATAGTAGCGGGAATTGTGGCTGTCGTATTCGCACACCTTTTTCCAGGCAAGTGGTATATTCTGCTTGGCGGTCTGGCAGGAAGCATAGTGGGAGGACTACGCTATGCAGACTAGCCTATCAGCACTTATAACCATAGTGGGTATGGCACTCGTGACCTATCTGACACGTATAAGTGGTCTGTGGCTCATGAGCCGTATTCCACTTTCCAAAGATTTGAAAGCGTGGTTAGGGTATATTCCTGGCACGGTTATAGTCTCTCTTGTAGCCCCTACAATATTCGGGGCAGGCTTTGCCGAGCTTGGGGCGTCACTGGTAACAGTACTCGTTGCCATCCGAACGCGCAATGTGCTGCTCTCAATGATTGTCGGCGTTGGTGTTGTATGGGGGCTAAGGATGCTACTAGCAAGTTCCAAGTAACTCCTTGTTAGACCATATAGAGTCGTGTATACTTGCTACTGTAGCAATAGCAAGATTTTGTGAGGCTAGTAATTCTTTAAGTATTTGAGGAGAACACATGAACACATCCCAAGAATTTTCCATTGCCTGTAACATGAATGTATTAGATGCCACGCAACAAAAACGCCGTGCAACTCTTGCAGAACATATGAATAATGCTACCTTGCAAATTCAGGAACTACCTGATGGCTATAAGTTCCTCTACCCTTCTAATCTCTTCTTAGAAGTTGCTGAGTTCATTTCGCTAGAACGACAATGCTGTCCCTTCTTTACATTTCAGTTGACAGTCGGGCCTGATAACAATCCTTTGTGGTTTCAAATAACGGGACGCGATGGCGTGAAAGAGTTTATGCAGGAAGAACTTGGGCTTCATTGAGTTGATACAAAACTAGCGCATGAATAAGTATAGCAATAGAAATTGCATAATATTTATACTTTGCCCTCAGCCTCATCTACCACAGCTGGCACGCCAGCATCCCTGTAAAGCGCAGCGACCGATATACTGATAGAAAGGCTTACTAGCTCTATCTCATCCTCTGGACTGTAAAAGTCGTAAATCCAGCCACGTTGTGTGCGACGATACACTTCAACAGATTGATATTTTGATGCAATAAGGACGTATTCTTCGATAGTTGGACATGCTCGATAATAGCCAAGCTTTCTGCCTCTATCGTAGGCTTCGGTTGAGTCTGATAGCACCTCAACAATAACGCGAGGAGATTGTATCTCTATCGTGTCAGGCGATGGCTTATCACGCTCATCACATGTTACTGATGCATCAGGGTAAGTATAGCGTTTAGATGAGAGACGTGCTGCAACATCAGAATTATAGGTATAACACTGTTTATCTGTTGCTCGTAAAGCGTCTTGAAGAACTCTTACCGCGTTAATACCAATGCTACTATGAGCAAGACTTCCGCCCGACATTGCATACACGCGACCATCTATATACTCGTGTTTTACATCAGTGCTGGTTCGTTCGAGTTCGCGCCACTCTTCCACGCTCATACGATCTGATGATGGTTGAGCCACCATTATTTCTCTTCCTTACACTATGATAAAGGATATTGTACAAAAGGTGCGATATGTGGCACCTTTTGTACAATATCCTTTACACTTCAATTGACATCGCGACAGCACCACCGCCACCAAGACACAGTGTTGCTAGTCCACGTCCACCCCCACGACGCCTTAGTTCGTAGATGAGCGTCGTCAGGACGCGTGAGCCACTGGAACCAATGGGATGTCCGAGCGCGATAGCTCCGCCGTTGACGTTGACACGCGACCAGTCCCAGTCGAGTTCTTTGCCGTTGGCAAGCGTTTGGGCTGCGAATGCCTCGTTGACCTCGATTAAGTCGAAATCACTGATCTTCATACCTGTACGCTGTAGAAGCTTGTGTACCGCAACGGGTGGTGCAGCAAAGATGTAGCGTGGCGTGATCGCGCCAGACGCGTAACCTGTGATATAGGCGAGTCTTTCCAACTTATGTTCTACCGCAAAGGCTTGATCGACAACGACGGTTGCCGATGCTCCATCACTGAGACCTGGGGCATTACCAGCCGTGACGGTACCACCCTCTTGAAAGGCTGGCATTAGTTTTGTGAGTGCCTCCATTGAGCTATCACCGCGAATAGGCTCATCAGCCTCAATTACGATACTCCCTTTTTTCTGCTTGATTTCGATGGGGAGAATCTCGTCTTTGAAGCGTCCCGCGGCAGTCGCAACGGCGGCTCGTTGATGGCTTTGTAGTGAATAGCGGTCCTGCTCTTCGCGTGTGACACCGAATTTGTCGGCGATCACCTCGGCCTCTTCACCCATGTGAATATTCTCGAAGGCACACCAGAGACCATCATGTACAACGCTATCGACAATCTCGCCATTGCCCATACGATAGCCAGTACGCGCTTTCGGCAGCATGTATGGTCCATTGCTCATACTTTCCATGCCACCAGCCACAAATGCCTGTGCATCACCTGTACGAATGGCTTGTGCCGCAAGCATAACAGCCTTTAAGCCTGAACCACAGACTTTGTTGACTGTAAATGCAGGGATATGGTCGGGAAGACCCGCGTGTAATGCAGCTTGGCGTGCGGGAGCTTGTCCAACATTCGCCGACACGACATTGCCCATAATCACTTCGTCAATCAACTCTGGGTCGATACCAGCACGCCGTACCGCCTCTTGTATCACCTTCGCACCCAATTGAGGTGCCGTAAAACTACTCAGACCGCCTAAAAATTTACCCGTTGGCGTGCGAACCGCTCCAACGACTACCGGAATACGATCTATCGCTATTCTCATCTCAGGCATAGTATGTTTCTCTTCCTCCACAGCGTTGCGCATGTGTCTATATGACAGGACTCCTGCCTATTATTGTAACCCTTCTTGAGGTTAGAGGTCAAATGAAATCTTCTACCTCTTGACAAAGTGAATAGCTATGTGTTATATAAAATATAGCAATAAGCAATAAAAACAGTTGGTTCGATTTGAA
>CAXTWV010000404.1:0-4206 GCA_964248005.1 uncultured Ktedonobacteraceae bacterium
ACGCCACCCTGCGCACGAATGTCGGCTGGCACACGCTCAAGTGCCATGACAGCGGAAGCACCCGCATCTTCCGCGATGCGTGCCTCGTCTGCGTTCACGACATCACAAATAACCCCGCCCTTGAGCATCTCTGGGAAATTGCGCTTTACCTGTACTGTTCCGGTCTGTTTTAGCATTTGTTGTAACTCTCTTCTGGCGTGTCTGCCGCATACAAGCTACGTGTAGTAGGGAGACCGCAAGGGTCTCTCCTACATATAATTCAATTGCCTACACGTAACATAAGATACAAGATGTAGGGGAGACCCTTGCGGTCTCCCTGCTGACGATTCCATGTTCATTATATAAAAGGTTAGCATACGATGAATAAGACTGCTAGAGCCAATGCGAAGAAAAGAGGCCATCCATTAGAAATTGGCTCTCTATTTTGTCTCTGTATATGATAACAATCTGTACGTATACTCTCATCCCAACGCATGGTATACTATGCAAAGAAAGCTACGTCTTTTGAAAAAGCAAGAAAGGCAGGGTTGCTATGACAACTACAAATAGGCATCCAGATATGGTCACTCCTGCTGATTGGGTTCCTGGTCCAAAGCAAGGTCATTGGACCTATGACCATTATATGACGCTTCCTGATGATGGAATGCGATACGAAATTGTGGATGGAGTACTTTATATGTCACCACCTTCGCCCAGTGGTTTTCATCAAGGTGCAACAAACCTCTTCTCAACCTATCTTACTATTCATGTACAGTTTACAGGTCTTGGTCGTGTCTATGCAGGTCCACTCGATGTTGAGTTAGCGGATAATGCAGTAGTACAACCTGATGTGTTAGTTTTGCTGAATGCAAACTTGCACAAGTTTACTCCTTCTGGCATCAAGGGTGCCCCTGACCTTGCAATTGAGGTAGCTTCCCCTAGCACTGAAAAATTCGATAAGAACCAAAAGTTAAAGATATATGCTCAGGCTGGCATACAGGAATATTGGATCGTGAACCCCAAAAAACACACCGTCGAGGTGCTACGATTAGAAAACGGAGCATATCACTCGTTAGGCGTATTCAGCGGAGACCAGACATTGCCAACACAGATCGTACCAGACTTTCCCGTACAAGTACAACAGTTTTTCGCGTAGCAACAGGACTATTTGATAGTCAGTCAGACGGAATCATGACAGGGGCAAGCCCTGTCACTACTATACACGGACTGATCCAGCAAGCCGCGCAGTGGCGGAAAGTATAGTAGTGACAGGGCTTGCCCCTGTCATGCCACAGCAAAGGTCTTCCTGCTTTCCCCTAATAGATTTAGGCACCTGAATTTCTTTGCCATTCCCCCCAATTCTGGTATAATCACTATGCGCGTTTCCGCCTTTGTCATGCACAGGAGGAATAGCGTATCGGGAGCGTATATTTTTTTCGCATTGGCTGGCTAGTGCCGTGCGTTCATGTATTTTTTCGGGAAGGCTATCCCTATGCTCATTACACGCGTTGAGTTGGAGAATATCAAGAGCTATAAGAAGGTTTCCGTTGACTTTCGTCCTGGTACGACCGCGATTAGCGGCTCGAATGGTGCGGGCAAAACGACGCTGGTTGAGGCGATTGGCTATGCCTTGTTCAACCATCTCCCGTATAAACAGGACCAGTTTGTACGCGAAGGCGAGAAGTATGGGCGTATCGTGATTCACTTGATCGGAAGTGATGATCGTCCCTATATTGTCGAGCGACGTTGCGGCTCTGGTGCTCGCTGGTTTATGACCGATGAGGAGTCAACCGAACGCCTTGAGCAGGGAGCCGATATGCAGGACCGTCTGCATGACCTGTTCGGCATTGACCGCGAACGCCCACTCGACTCGCTCTTCAAAGACGCCCTTGGTGTACCGCAAGGCACGTTTACCGCTATTTTCCTTGAAACCGCTAGCAAGCGTAAACAGACGTTTGATGCACTCCTCCAAATCGAAGATTACAAAACGTCCGCCGAATATTTATTGCAGGTCAAGCATTATTATGATGAACATATCGCGACACAGCGTATCAAAATCAACGAACTAACTATCAGGACAAGTGAGTTAGGAGACTGGCGGACACAACTTGCGCTGGTCCAACAAAGTGATGAGCAACAGAAGCAACAAAACATTGCATGGTCTGAGCAACTTTCTATGAACATAGGGCGACTTACAACGCTCAGCGAACAGCAACGTCAGCTAGAACAGTTGAATCAGCACTTCAAGAACTGCCAAACCGAGCATACCAATGCACAACAGGTGCTTGGCATCAATGAGAGATCGCTACAAGAGGCACGTACCGCGCAAGAGATTGTTCTTAGCAGTCGCGATGATTTCCAACGCTATCAACAAGCAGAACACACGCTGCTCGGCTTGCGCAAGGATGAGCAACAACGCAATAAGCTTCGTGACCAACACGCGAAATTGCATACAACAAAAACACAGATCGAGACCAAACAACGCGGTTTACGTGGACGCCTTGAGGAAGTGGCTGTTGCCCGTCAAAGAGTCGAGGAACTTGCGGCATCCGTCGTACAACAACACGAACTAGAGAAGCAGCGCGATGACCTCAAGGATAGGGTGACACGCTATAACACGGTGATGGAAGAGGGGACACGGCTACGCAACACGGTTGATGAGTACCGACGACAACAAGCGAAGAGACAACAACGTATTCTCGCAATTAAACCATTGCAACCGCTTGCAGACAATGTACATGAGCGACATGAGCAGCTTACTCAGCTACAAATGCAAAGTAAAGAACGCAACAAACATCAGCTAGCACTGCAAAAGATGCGTGAGGAACTTGCCCTTAAACAGCGTGAACGCGATACCACAAGTGACAAACTGCGTAGAATGGAAGCGATCATTGAGCAGATAGAGAAACATCGGCAGGAAGCTGAAGAGATGCCTGTTCTCTTAGCTCAACGCTCCGAGTTGACCGCACGTCAGAATCGACTGGAAGGCAACATCGAAGGCTATGTGAAATCACGAGCGCAATCTGCTGGCGGTCAGTGTCCTCTGTTACATGAGACATGTCTTAACATTAAGGGCCGTGGACTCGTGAGTCTTGAGTCGTATTTCGACGGCCTTCTGACAACTGAACACTCGGAACTCGAAATCGTCTTGCAACGTCAGCAAAGCGTGTCACAACGCGAGCAAGAGATCAAAAAGTATGTGAAAGACCTCGACACATTAGGCGTGCATGTTGAGCGACGCGACAATGCCGCCGACCAACTACAGAATATCGCCTTCCAAATCACAAAACTTGAACGTGATATCGAGAGTCTCACCGCAGAATTGAACGTGCTTGCGGGACTCGACGCGAAAATGAGCGAACTGAAAAAAGGCTACGAAGAGAGCAAGGATGCCGATAATCAGGTTCGCAGTCTTCCTGGCCTATACGAACAGGTTCAAAGCTATCAAGAACAAATTCAAGACATTGATGCAAGGCTGGTTGAGTTGCGTCAGGAACTGACAGAGTTGAAGGGCAGTGAGGGCCTTCTCAAACAGACAAATGATGAACTTGCTTTACTGAACGATCCACGTTCACGCAGTAAAGCACAACAAAATGTGGTTGAGCAAGAAGGCAATTTCATGCGGCAGTTGCAAGCAGAGGAACAACGCTTACAGGAGATACAGCAACAAATGAATCTGCTCGATACACAATTGGTGCAGTATGCTGACCTTGACAACCTGCTACAGCAACAGGAAGCGATACGCTTAAGCAGTTTCAACGGCTATCAGAGTTATCTCAAAAACGAGGATGTTGCTCGCTTATTGCCAGAACGTGAACGGGAGTATCAGCAGCAATTGCAGATAGCCTCGGAAGCCGTCGAACGTCTGCAAGTTGCGTCACAAGCGTTTCATGATGCCGATGCCGCCTTTGATATAAAGGAATTACTTTTCGCGCAAGAAGCGGTAGATCGTCTGAAAGATAGCCTTGCCACTCTGAAACATGAGATAGAGCGCAACCAACATACGATGCACACCTTGGAAGGACAGATTGCACAGGCCGAGGTCTTGCTACAAGAGTTAGAGCTAGCACAAAAAGAGCAACAGACGCTCGAAGACTTGAATACGATGATGACGCAATTTCGCGGCTATATCAAAGAGGCCGCCCCGCACGTCTTAAAGGCCATACTCGCTGATATTTCCGCCGAGGCCAACCGTATCTTTGGTGAGATTATGGGCGACCGCACAGC
>CAXTWV010000405.1:0-4184 GCA_964248005.1 uncultured Ktedonobacteraceae bacterium
CAGCAATTCATTGCGCCCAACGATAGGGGTGATGGGGCAAACATCCCACAACGCCTCTCATGGGAACGTGGACCCCTCCCCAGCCCATCTTTGGGCGCAATGAATTGCTGCCCCTACCGCCATTCCCGTTTTCGGTTGTCAACGTTCATCAGGTGACACATCCTGTTATGAAATACATACAACAAGGACTGTAGAAAGAGGTTTTTTATGGGAGACAGAACAGCACCTGGCGCAGTGCCAGTAGTAACAACGCCCGATTATGAAGCAATGGTTATCGGCGCACATCCAGATGATGATGATTTTGGTGCAGGTGCAACGAGTGCTTTGTGGGCCAAACAAGGGAAAAAAGTCGTTTGGGTTATCATGACCGATGGCACCGAGGGAAGCGAAGTCCCTAGTATGGTCGATACGGAACTCATGATTACACGTGAACATGAACAACGTGCGGCTGCTGAGGCAATTGGCGTACAGGCTGTTGAGTTTCTACGCTTTCCCGATGGACATTTACAGAACAACGATGAAACGCGCAAACAAATTGTGCGATTGATCCGTCAGTATCGTCCACGTGTGGTCATTACGCATGACCCAACAACGCATATTTACGCGCCTGACCCCAACGAGAAACCGAATGATACCGGATTTCTCAATCATTCTGACCATCGTGCCACTGGAAATATAGTCCTTGATGCGCTGTATCCTTTTGTAGGCAATCCACGATCTTTTCGCGAATTACTTGCACAGGGTCTTCAGCCATACAAGGTTCACGAACTCTATATGTTTTTCTCGGCTGGCACTAACACCTATGTGGACGTGACCGAATCTATTGATCTCAAAGGCAAAGGACTCCTCTGTCACGCGACACAATTCTCGCCCGACTCTGAGATACCACAACGTGTCAAAGAACGTGCGGAAGCGACTGCAAAAGAGGCGAAAGAGAAAATGGGGCTTGATATGCAGTACGCTGAGTCGTTCCGCAGAATCAAACTCTTTATTCCAGAAGAGAACAAAGCCGAGGGAGAAGCTCCAGGTATTGAGGAAAAAGTCAAGGCGTAGTAAGTCTGAGCTATAAAAAAGAGGGAAATGATCCTATGTCATTTCCCTCTTTTTGTTGTCCTCGTTATTTATACCGGAGTAGCGACAACAGCAAAACCTACCCAGTATTTCAAAAATGTCTTGCGGTCCATGGCACGCATGTTAAGTCGTGATGAGTCAGCAAGATATACATAGTCTTTGTTGCCACCAAGCGCGACAAGAACATGACCGCCATCCCATCTTGAAGGGGGAAAGTTAATAATCACAGGCGTCCCGCTATTTGCGGTACTCACAAGGTAATCTACAGAAGGGTTAGCAGGAAGTGCTAACGGATTATATAACCAGCGCGTAGTGAAATTGAACTTAGCAAGGGTTTTATCAAGCCCGTGGGGTTCAAGAAGACCGTCAGCAGCAGTAATTTCATGAACGCTGGTTTCGACCTTGAGAATGTCGGTCAAGCGATAATTATGACCATAAGAGTTGATTACGACCGTCATAGAAGCTGCTGAACAGGCAGAAGGCCACCATGTGTTGTACTCTTGTATCGAGTTATATTGAGCAGGATCAACTTGACTCAGACGTACAAGTGCTTTTGATGCACCTGTAAATGGCAACTTCACAGGTGGATTTGAACTAATACCAGTGTTACTTCCTCCCGTAGTAGTCGAGTTGTCAGGCAGTAAGGCAAATAGTGTAGGATTAGGCAAAGCCGTTCTTAGAAAGTACACACCAAACAGAAACAATGCCAGCAAGATAAGTGTGATTCCTAGCCACGGTGTGTCTCTGCGCCTTCTCTGCCGAGCAAAAAGGCGACTGATGTTGAGCGATGTCAGGATATCTGACCACGCACGCCGTTCCACCTCCACGGCAGAGCGTCGCACACTCATACGTCTATTTTCGCCAACGGCGTGATTGCGTCGCACTGGACGACGGACATTCATCTGCCCCGCATAAGAAACACCCCTACTAGGGGGTGCTGATTTTCTTGGTGAGAGCCACAAACCCGCAAGTGTAATACTAATAGAGAATGCCAAGAGCGCGAGCAGAAGAATAACCATGTGACGCGGTACTCCTACTTTGTTGCGATACTAGATGAGAAGCCACCCCACTCGTACCTTTTACGAGATAGAACCCCGGCACCCTCATGTACTATATTGTACCATTCATTATACCATTACATCTTCTTCCCCTTCAATAGAAATCAGGGCAATTTCCTAAAGTCCAATATAAATTTGGAAATTTCGTTCTAATTACGCACAAGCAAGAAAACTGTTGTATCATAGAATGCATGTGGCAACACGACATTGTTATAAGAAAGGCTATTTATGTATACGTACTACGTTCTGAGAGGAACTCAAAAGAATCAGCCTACCGAGCTTGATGGCGAGATCAACGAAACTGATTTTCCTACAGTTGATCTTGGCAATGGACCCGACGTTATCACCTATTTGGTACAAAAACTGCAAAAAGAAGGTGAAATCGGCGAATGGGAAGAATGTGATTTGACCGATGACTTCTTTAATCGCGAGGATAATTATATCAATTTTAATGGACGTTGGATGCGCCGTTCGGATGCGCCGTGGCGTAAAGATAGAAATAACTAATAGCATTCAACAATAATATAATCATATGTATGCTTGAAGAAAGGCTATAAGAAGTATTATGCCCGTATTGGCAGGCTGGCTTACAGGAGAACAGGTTCCGCTCGAAACTATCGAGCAGACCATACGTGTAATGGAGCAGGTGTTAAGCTCGCATGGCGGCAGTCCTGCACGTATTGTACAAACGGGAATGGGACTCATTACCTTTTCGGATGCAGCGTTTGCGATGCAGCACAATGATGAGCCACCAGTACTTGACTGGGTGCCAGACCGTCGCACATTTGTCTACCGCCGTCCACTTTCGGGAGCGCATGTCCTGTACTTTATCGAGGATTGGCCTGCACAGGGCAACCTCTTATTCGCCAGCGAGATAAAAGCCCTGCTTGCGGTTGGAATCCCACGCGAACTGCGTCTTGCATCACTGGATGCTCTGCTCCGTTTCGGCTTTATCCCTGCTCCGTGGACAGCATTCAAGCGTATTTCTGTTGTTCCTGCTGGCTCTCTTTTACGTTGGCAACATGCCAAAACCGTTGTCAACCATGCGGTAGATTTCCGCTTCGACACGGCTTCTACCTCAAATCTTTCACAACAAGACATTATAGAGCAACTCAAAACGTCGCTGGAAGAAAATACAAAAGCACTTCTACCTCCACACGAACATTTGGTAGCAATGATTAGTGGAGATGCTGCCTCTGCACTGCCCGCGCTTCTTACAAGCCAGCAAACCGAAGCTCCATATACCGCGATATACTTCGGCTATAAGAATGCTCGTTTAGATGGATGGATAGGCGCACAACGCGTTGCTAATGCTTGCTATCGTCCACTGCTGACTGTTACAGGAGTCGATCAGCCGGAGTTCTGGCTAGCGACACTTACCGGACTTGAGTCCCCATGTATAGATGCGATACCGCTCGCGTTACATCAGCTTTCAAATACCATAGTAGCACAAGTAGGGGCAAAGGTTGCATTGAGTGATTTAGGAGCACATACACTTTTTGGTGGGTATAAAGCACCTACCGACAAGATATCTAACAGCATTTTTTCGCAGGATGCGCAGCAGAAAATAACGCAAGAAGAACGATGGGAAGATTCGTTGCACGCGCGTAAACTACACAGGCAAGCAGACAAGTTTGAGAGTGAGCAACAAAAACAGCATTATCTGAATCTGCATTTGTACATGCCCGATGGTGAGGTTGGTATAGCACATCAGTTAGCAATGCAAGAGGGGCTAGTTATTCGCTCTCCCTACCTCAGAAATGATGTTATAGAAATGATTACGTCCTTGAATGAGGAAGTACGTAGCGAAATACTTTTGTCACAAGTTGTAGCAAAGCATTTCCCTTCACTGGAAAATATACAACCACATTTGCCATTAAAGCTCCCCATATCATCATTGCTTCGTGTTGATGTCTCTGATGTACTCAAAGGAACACTTTCGCGAGAGGCGATACAAGCAACTGGGATATTCGATACTGAGCGAGTTGAGAAATTATTGAGGCAGAAGAAAGTATCGAGAGAATTAGTGCTTGTGTTCACAACGCAGTTATTTTG
>CAXTWV010000406.1:0-4145 GCA_964248005.1 uncultured Ktedonobacteraceae bacterium
TGACCATAGGTTACACACTTATCACGGCACCACTTTCGTACTATAGCGGCTTTGTAATGCCGCACTCACAATCTTCGGAGGCATCAGCTCAATTTGCACTCGTGGCTTATTGCCGTTATACGGGTAGACGACGGCTCTAATGCCAAGTGTCTGAATGACACTAAGCTTCATCTTGTAATCTGGCTCAAAGTCGGTACCTAAGAGAGAGAGAAAGTTATGAGCAAACCCTTCAAACTCATCTATTTTCTCTTGTACAACTGCTTTATCGTCGTCGTCACGCTCAATCTTTTTGAGCAGTCCTTTTAACTCGTTTCGCTGTTTCTCTAATTCCGACATCTTCACTTTCAAATCATCGCGTGTCTCCTGGTCATCAGTATTAGAGGCTAGATCGAATAAATTATCCAGCTTCTTTTTTACGGTCTCCAACTTTTTCTTGACATCAGCACTATCCCCCAGCAACTTATTTTCTTTCCGTAACTCTGCAACTTTCTCTGCTACTAATTGCGGATTAGCAATATGTTTCAGCGCGACTTCCCATGCGTAGGTGTCTAGCTTCTCAACGGAGATAGAGACAGTATGTCTTTCCTTGAGAACGTTTGTTCCTGCGTTTTTCCGACAAAAGTATTCGCTTTTCGGTAATACTGTTCGTCCAGGCTTCGGCTTAGAGTAATGCGCTACATGCAACCTGCCTCCACAAATCGCGCATACTGCATGACCACATCGCAATAGTTCGGCAGGTGGCGTATTGTTTCGATGTGCAGAATACACTTTGTTGTTTTTCAAGCGTTCCTGTATCCTCTCAAATTGGTCAAGCGGAATGATGACAGGGACAATACCAGTAGGCAATTTAACCCAATCTTCTTCTGGAACGGCAATGTTTTTTCGGTCTAAGTCCTCACCGTCTACTTTTGTTCTGAAAACAGAGCCTTCACCTGTATAGCTACGATCACGGAGTATCTGGCTAATTGTTGCTTGTGACCATGAGCCACCTTTACGGGGTTTGTAGCCATCCTGTGTCATGGTGATAGCAATACGTCGGTTACTCATACCTTCATCGGCAAGCATGGCTATACGCTCTACCGCAATAGATTCTGTATCGTTCAAGACATATCGTGCTTTTTTAAGTGTCTGTACTTTACCGCCTACGATAATTTCTAAGTCTGCAAATTGATACCCATACAGCGGATCGCCTTGTCCGAGTAAGCCATATTGTGCTTTCTTGCGTCGGCCACGATCAATACGTTCGCGGATTTTCTCAATTTCAAATTCGGCGGCAAATTGTACTGTCTGTCGCATGAAGCGTCCTATTGCGCTGTCTTCAAACTTTTCCGTACAACTCTCGATTCGTGCTCCTGCTTTTTCTATCTTGTCACCTAGTACAAACTGTTCAACTTGTCGTCTAGCTAATCGACTGAAAGCATGTACAACAACAACGTCAATGTTGCCTTCAATGCGATTGAGCATTGTCACTAATTTCTCACGTCTCCAATAGGGAAGGTTCACGGCTGATAAGGCTTCCATATAAATGTCTTCGTCTTCGAGAATATATCCCATTCTTTTGCAATACCGTCTAATTTCATCAAGTTGGCTTTGCAATGTTATTGAGTCTTCTTTAGAGGGGTCAGATATTCGTACATACGCCGCCGCTCGGATTTTTATTTCTAACATGCCTAAGTACTCCGTTACTTGGGCATACGCAGAAGCATATTGAGGGCCTATATTTGGTTCCACAATCGGTTATATCCTTTATCCAAAAAATGAGATAAAGTCCCGCCCTACTCGGACGACCCTTTATCTTTGTTTCTGTAAGTGAAGGGAGTGTACTACAATGCCCTCGCGATTATAGAACATACAAGACTCCTCTGTTTCAAGTGCCTTCAATGTATGCCATACTGTTTGTTAAAATGCAAGGTACAGGGGAAATAAGTTACCCTATGCCTTGCTTATCCTACTACAATTGATGCGCTAAGAATACTTGTAATTCACTCTGTCCTGTTTCTACTGGTGTATCATTCCGCCTCTCAAACAGTCCGCCATCCAGCCTGTCACATATCCTGCATTGTACCGCGAGAAGTTTTGTACATCTTGCGTGCTTTGACACAACATTTCATACAAGCCATTGTCGGTTAATAGAACGCCTTCAAAGTCCATCTTGAAGCGCAAATAGCCTGTTTGAAATCCGTTGCCAAATTCGTCATCGCGTACCAGTACAAGATTGCGTCCCACAACAATTGAGTTGTTCACTATCGTCTCCGTAAGAATGCCATTAGCACTATGATAACCAAGACTGCTACAATCCAGGCAACTTGTACATGAATAGTCAGTATGTTACCTGCTACATCCATGTCCATCTAGTTTGTCCCCCATTTGTACCCGCCATGACCATCAGGCTCTAAGCGGAGTGCGCTTGTGCCATTAATAGTCACGTCAATGTTATTACCATTTGGAATGAGGGTTACGAGTGAATGATTGGGAATACCACTAACAACCATTGTGAGGATTTGGTTATGGTCGCCGTTATCCGATGTAATGATAATGCGTAGTTTATTGTGATCGTCTTGCGCGATAAAGTGATGTGTGTTGATGTCATACGTCGTGATACGTGCATCGCCATAGCGCAATTGTTCACCTAAGCTCACCAGAGCTGGCATCACAAGCCCGTTGAACAAGAATGCGAGACACAATACTAGCAAGAGATACAAGCCAAGTCGCGTTGTCCCACTGACACGATTCGTTGTTGTTGACACGGTTTTTGTTGTACGGGACATGGTGGCTGTTGTATTAGGCACGGTTGTTGCACGCCATACTAACGCGCTATGCGGCATCATTCCCACGGTGTCATCATCATAGTCTTGAACAGTAGGTCGAGAAGCGCGTGAAGGTACTGCTGTTTTGTCCATAGACATATCTCCTTTGACTGCTAGCCCCTCGTGTGTGCATAATTGCAACGAGAAGCGTAAACTGAACGAACTTCGGTAGGTGTTTTCTCCTTGCGACTCGTCGCCCATAATGCTTCGGGTCGCTTCTTCTTGGGTAAGCATAGTTTCCTTTCATGGTTATACATGGTTTATCGCCAACATTAACAATAATACACAGTAAATGCTATAAAAGTCAAGTAATTTATTCCGATTGACAATATTTCGCAGTAAAACGCATGATAAACCATGAGTACCAAGCAATTGACGAAATCATACAGTATGTCCTATAATACTTTCACTTATTGTTAAGGAAGGTCACAATCTTGCCCGAAGTTAAATGGTATTCCCTGAAAGATATTAGTGAAGAATTAGGTCTTCACATTGAGACCCTGCGCGAGTATGTCAGGGATAAAAAACTCGTCGCATATCGCTTTGGTAGAGATTATCGGGTAAAGGCAGAAGACTACCAAAAATTTATTGAAGAACGTCGGGCAGGGAAGGATGATGACAATTAAAGAGGAGAAATAAGTGGTATTTAGCGTTATAGGCACTTCTATTGAAGATAATGTAAAAGTATATATAAACGATGATGAACGTCTGCAATCTCTCTATATTATTGGCTCTACTGGTACTGCTAAAACTGGTTTAATTGAAAATTAAATACGATAGATTCATGCTTATTATTAGGAAAGAAATGGTCCACGCTAATGGCTAAAGTAGAGGTAGATGCAAACCGCCAACAAAGAGCACATGAGTACCATAAACTACGCAGACGTTTAAGCCTTTTAATGATGGTAATAGCTGCTATCGGCATTCTCTTCGTCTTTTGGAGCTTAGATATAACTCTGCGTGACTGGTTGCAGTTTCTTAGTTGGCAACCACTTTCTGGCTGGTTTCCCCTCCAAGTTGCGACTTACTTAGTGATTTTAGTGCTGGGTTACGAAATCATCACCTTTCCACTAATCTATTATCGGGATTTCGTGATAGTTTCCATTAATCGTTATGGTCTCTCGACGATGACGGTACGTGGCTGGCTTAGCGACCAGCTCAAAGGCTTTGTGCTGAGCATTGTGTTTGAGGTCGTTGTCGTCGAGTTGATCTACCTCTTATTAGCAACACAGCCTCAGTTGTGGTGGCTATGGGTTGCACTGATCCTGCTTTTCTTCTCGGTTGTCATGGCGAATCTTGCTCCCATCTTGCTTTTGCCGCTTTTCTATAAGTTCAGCC
>CAXTWV010000407.1:0-1846 GCA_964248005.1 uncultured Ktedonobacteraceae bacterium
GAGGCGTGGACACAGGGCATGGTTGATATGGCGGTGGCCCAGAATCAGGGCATTTACAACGAGCCGCGTGCGGCACACTCTACCGCCCCCACCAGCTTTCGCCAGTGGTGTGAGGACGTGCTCATTAGTTGACGAAATAAAAAAATGCATAGGGATTGCCGTCTACGGCAATCCCTATGCATTTTTTTATTTCGTCAACCCATATATCTTCTCGAACTTATTGACAAGATAGTTCGTGAAGTAGTCAGGATTGAGCGTCTCACCTGTAACACGTTGCATGAGTTCGTCGGGCCGATAGATCGCTCCGACGTTATACATATGCTCACGCAACCAGTTGAGGATAGGCGCGGTGTTCCCTTGCGTGAGCAACTCGTCAAAGTTTGGTAGTGCTTTGTGCAGCGTGTTGAATATTTGCGCCGCATTCAGGTTGCCGAGCGAGTACGTGGGGAAGTAGCCGAAGCCACTGCTCCAGTGAACATCTTGCAGAATACCATCGGCATCGTTTGGAGGTGTGATACCAAGATATTCTTGATATTTTTCGTTCCACATACGTGGTAGCGACTCGACAGCAACATTGCCGTTAATCATTTCCTTCTCTAGCTCGAAACGGATGATGATGTGCAGATTGTACGTCACCTCATCAGCCTCGACACGAATCAGGCTTGGCTCGACATGGTTGAGGGCACGTGCGAATGTTGCCGCATCCACGTTGGCAAACTGCTCAGGGAAGACCTTCTGCACGAGTGCGAATTGCCCTTGCCAGTAGGGAACCGAGCGACCAATCGCGTTTTCCCACAGACGTGATTGTGACTCGTGAATACCGAGTGAGGTGCCACCCACAACTGGTGTATTGACCAGTGTGCGTGCGCTCCCCTGCTCGTACAGAGCATGACCACCTTCGTGAATAGCCGCCATGAGCGATTGTTGTAGCAATTTCTCGTTAGTGCGAATGGTGACGCGCACATCGAAAGGACTGCCAATACTGGTCGTGAAGGGATGTGGCGATTGCGCGATAGCTCCGTTATCGAACTCATAGCCCATACCTTTGAGAATCGCTACGCTCAACTCGACCTGCTTCTCCGAGGCAAATTGGCCTTCTAAGCAGGACGTATCAACCTTGTTTCCGCTTGCCTCGATGCGACGTAGCAACGCGGTACTCATGGCTCGCACCGGTGTGAAAAGTGTGTTGACGCGACTCGCTGTCAAGCCTGGTTCGTAGTCATCAAGCAAGGCATCATAGCGTGTTTCGACATAGCCCATGCGATCAGCCATCTCACGCTGTAACTCGATGGTATGCGCAAGGAACGGCGCGAAGGTAGCGAAATCGTTGTTCGTGCGTGCCCTATGCCACGCATCATAGCTCACCGCTTCATGTTGCGCCATCTCCTGGACAAGCGAACGCGGCAGTTTTATACTACGCGTATGACCACGCAGAGCCTGCCACACCAGCCCACGATCAGCATCGGTAAAGGGTGCGCTCTGAGTGGGTGCTTCAAGTTCCGCAAGCAGTTTGCCTAGCCTGCCGCTACTCCACTTGTCATGCAAGACACCTTGCAGGACCGCCATCTGTGTGCCGCGTACCTCCGCTGCTCCACTCGGCATCAGCGTATTCTGATCCCATCCCGCCAGAGCACCAAGGTCATTTAAAGCACTGATATCACGCAAGTAGTCCAGTAGTTCGCTGATGCGTGTATCGCTACGTGTAAAATCGGGTGTCGCTACATTTTGTGTGACTAAAGACATGAATATGTATTCCCTCTCTATGTGATTGTACATCTGCAGAGGTCTCAAAAATAACAACAAGTATGAATTTTTATAGAATACAACAACTGAAGTATGTGACGCC
>CAXTWV010000407.1:1856-4132 GCA_964248005.1 uncultured Ktedonobacteraceae bacterium
TTCTAGTTTTTTATTTCATTACAGCTTGTTTTCTTTTTTAGCCCAAAATTGTTGTATTTTATGAGACCCCTACAGATTCTGTTAGAATGTATCAAGAGGCTGATTGCACGGATTTGACATATCCGCTTTACTATTGTATTAGGAATTATAGCATACGGAGAAGCCATAAGTCTGTTAGCTCCCTGTAGAAAAGAACAGGCGCGAAGACTGGCTAAAATGACAATACACGACATCCGTTTCTATGTTATGCTTGAGCGGAAAAAAATAGGTCTACATAACAAATTTCCATCACGCGGAACGAATGTAGGGGTCTAATTCATTACACCCTGTTGGCATTTGACCACGTTCGGCGTATGTTGAAACGCTGGCATATGTCTTGTGCCATCGTGTATTGCTAAAAGGGTGTAATAGAATTAGACCCCTACAATTACCACGTATTCCGACATATCATTCTCAAAACGTAAATTTAAAAGAAAGAGTATGCCCATGAGCCAAACCGTTAGTCCCGCACCTGTATCACGTAGAAGAAGCCGCAATCCTGATGAGGACGGTTTCAATCTTCGGCAGGTGCCTATCGCGTTCGCAAGTATTCCACGTGTCATGAAGCTTGTGTTGTCTGCGAGTGTACTGTTCACAATACTTATGGGCATCCTCAGTATTTTACAAGGCTTTATGCCAGCGTTAAGTATTGAAATCACACGGATCGTAGTGAACAGCGTCGAGGTGGGTATCAGAAGACACTCCGTCAATCCGATCTTTTTCCCAGTGAGCCTACAACTCGGAGTTGTGTTGTTGACAAGCCTGTTGAGTACGCTGGGCAACATCGTACAACAACTGTTGCAGGAAAAGGTCTCGAACAAAATACAGTTTCTCGTGCTAGAGAAGTCAAATACGCTAGACCTCTCGTTTTTCGAGGACCCCACGTTTTACGACAAGTTACGTCAGGCAACCGACCAATCGACGTATCAACCCGTGTCGATGATTTCGCAGACATTCGATCTGTTTCGCACTTTGGTAACGCTGTTCTCGGTGATCGCGATTTTGCTACAACTCGAATGGTGGCTAGCGATTGTGGCCCTGATCGTTCCTATTCCCGCCTTCATCTCTAGCGCGAAATACGGCTGGCGCGGTTATCAAATGATGCGCCGCCAATCGCCTGAACGCCGCAAGATGAGCTATATTCAATCTCTTATGACTACGGATACTTACAATAAAGAGATCAAGTTGTTCACACTGGGCGAATACTTTATCACCCAATTCCGCCACTTCGCCAACAAGTTTTATGAAGAGAACAAGAATGTTCTGCTCAAACGCTACCTGATGAACTTCGTGTGGACTGGCCTGACAGGTGCAGCTAATACAGCCATCTATCTCTATGTCGCGATACGTGCCGTGACTGGTGCGCTCGGTATAAGTGGCTTGATTGCCTATACACAGGCGGCAGTGCAGGCGGGATCAAGTTTTCAAAATCTGTTGAATGATATCTCCAGTACCTACGAGAATAACCTGTATATCAACACATTATTCGATTTTTTGACCTATGCACCAAAGATTATCTCGCCCACCAAACCAGAGCCAGTGCTACCCAATGCTAATGTAAAGGGTCTGGACATCGAGTTTCGCGATGTGAGCTTCACCTATCCGGGCAAAGACCCCCTGACACAGTACGCTTTGAAGCATGTGAGTTTCAAGATTGAGGCTGGTGAGTCTATTGCATTGGTTGGACGCAATGGTGCAGGCAAGACGACGATGGTCAAGTTGCTTACGCGCTTGTATGACCCTGACGATGGTGAAATCCTGATTGGCGGACATAACATCAAAGAGTACGACTTGCAAGAGTTGCGTGCGCAAGTGGGCGTCATCTTCCAGGATTATGTCACCTACTTTATGAGCGCACGTGAGAACATCGGCGTTGGACGCATAGCCGAGATTGAAGATCGGGAACTTGTCACCAGTGCCGCACGTAAAAGTGGTGCCAATGCGGTTATCGAGCGGTTGCCCGAACAATATGATACGATGCTTGGCAAATGGTTCGACAAGGGGACACAGTTGAGCGGTGGTGAGTGGCAAAAAGTCGCGCTAGCACGTGCGTTTATGCGTGATGCACGCATTCTCATTCTCGACGAACCCACCAGTTCGCTAGATGCGCAGGCGGAGTCAGAAGTCTTCTCGCACTTCCGCGTCTTGACCGAAGGGAAGACTGCCCTTTTCATCAGTCATCGCTTCAGCACCGTGCGCCTCGCTGACAGAATTTTCGTGTTAGAAAACGGCACAAT
>CAXTWV010000408.1:0-3148 GCA_964248005.1 uncultured Ktedonobacteraceae bacterium
AAGCGTATCCGACCAACCCAGTCGGCAGAGGCTATGAGGTCTCCATGGATGTGCAAGTTCTCAGTGGTGTCGTGGTTGCCGAACGTCCTCAGTACTTCAACTGGCATGGTGACGTGGGTGGAACGGACGTGCTGGGGTATACGGGCTAAAAACAGTAGTAGCAAAAGGGGATGCACGCATGAGGCGTGCATCCCCTTTTGCTAGGACTATTTGAGACTTTTGTTTGTGGGTAACTACTGCCGCTATACTCCCCAATGTTCTTCATTTCTTCTTCTGAATGCCAAACAATATGTAACGTCATTTTGCGTTCCTGTATACTTTGTCATTTTTGTATAGTTTTTCTTTTGATAGTACATTCTGGCTATCAGCTCTTTATACGAATCTTTTATCCATCCAAGGTAAATCAGAACAACAGAAATTATTATAATTTTATTAGTGAGGATTTCTTCGTCGTTGTGCTAATTTGATTGCTCTTTGTTTTTGTACAAGTTGTAGGTGTCGCGAACTCGTCACTTGGGTAAGGTTGTCTTTGTTTGAAGGTTTAGATTCTTCTTGCGCTTTCTGTTTTTCTTCTTTTCTTTTTTGTCTTTGTTCGATAATCCAAGGGATTGATAATCCTCCAAATAAGACTGTACTTACCCCAGTAAACGTGGAGCTTAATGTAAATTGTCCTACTGAAAAAGGAGGTAGTGGGTTCACAGTAACAATGATGGGACTTTTCCAAAAGTAGCGTATTATATTTTCGTTACCTAGCGTAGTAGGCTTCCAAGTAAATTCAATGTCTGCATTGATTACTTCTATTCCTGAAGATTTAGGCGTAATATTCCAGTTCCAGCTAATTCCGTCTTGATTTACTGATCGTTCTTCTGTGCCTAGTAACTGTACATCAAAACTTGTTGTAACGAGATGAGCACTTGCAGAGGCTTTGTATCCAATGCCAAAGAGATTGTTTATGGTTCGTGAGGATGTACAAACAGCCATACCATCGCCTCTTTTTACTCCGTTACTTAAGCAAGTGTTATACATGTCCGCATTCAAAACCTTGTCTATGGTTTGATAATATGTTCGATTTGGATCAGTTGGAGGTACAACAGGAGTTGAATTAGCTTCAGGTGAAAAATCATTTGCCGACAATGAATCAGGTGCAGAAAGCCCTAGTGAAATAGTGTCTGAATTGTTCATATCTATTTGCTTCGGCCATATCCCTGATACAGTGACTTTATCAGGGTTTGAATTACCGATTAGAAAGGAAGTAGTAAGTTCAGCATTCCCACCAGCACCACATCCATCACACATATATGAGCCGAAAACGGGATTTATTATTGGGATGTGTTTCGGTTCGTTATTAAGAGAATTTAGCAAAAATAAACTCCCGATGTATAGAATTAAAAATGCGAGTCCTAAGTAGAAGAAGACTTTACCGACCATTTCACTCTCTTCTCTTTTTTTGTTAATAGTACAGCCAAATGGCGATCTCAAAGAATTATACGATATGCAGGGAAAAAATAGAAGATTAAGAATATAAGCAGACATAGTTTATCTAGTTAAGCGTGATGTCCTAATGTGACACGAATGAGCATGAACATTGCGGCATTTGATGCAAAAGCGTCATGTGTAGGCGATGTTCAGAGGAACAGCTTTTCAAGTGATGCCATGAACGTTGCTAAGCTTTCTGTAAGAACACATAGTCACACACGAGAGCAATCGAAAAAGCGGAAGCTTAGAGAGGATGCCTCTTATTAGTACCATCCTCCCATTTCCTATGCTCTCCACAAAAACAGTGCTATCCTGTAAATGTTCTGTACTCTCGTAGTGCAGATGCGTGACGAAGTGGATTTTGGAAGTGGGGTGTATCTTGGATACAAAGGGAGGGTTTCATGCATTTGTTTCGTAAACAGAACAGCAGTACTAAGCTCCAAACTCATTCGGGCCTTTTCCGTCCTCATGCTCTTCGCACTTCTTCATTGTTTCTTTCAACGGTTCTTGTCGCCTTTTTAGTAATTACCATACTTGGTGTACTCAACTATGGGTGGGCCGAGGCAAGCGGTGTGAAGCCTAGAGGGTTCCATGTTGGCTTGAAGGTGGTGGCAGGACAAACTCCGCCTGTGATACATACTCCTGTACCACATCCACCTGTGACACATCCGCCCGTGACGGTAAACTATAACAAGCCCGTTCTGGCATTCTATTACATGTGGTATCACCATTCAGACTGGTGTACCTGCCACATGTCGGACTTGCCGAGTCCACAGTATGACTCTAGCGACGACGCAACAGTAGATCGTCAGGTCGAACAGGCAGCGAACGCTGGCATCACAGGTTTCATCGGTTCGTGGTGGGGTCCCAATGACAACACTGACAAGAACTTTGTGAAGGTACTGGCTCACTCCGCTAGCCTGGAACAAAATACAGGGTTTCACTTCGCTTCCTCACTTTATATCGAGAGTGATGCTCCCGCACTGAACAATCAGGACAAGATGCTGGATGGATTGCGCTACGTCGTGCAACACTATAGCACAAACGCTCATTTCTTTCATTGGCATGGGAAGCCTGTCCTGTTCTTCTGGAATCCGCTTGGCAATGGGCGTACTCTCGGTGAGTGGGCGTACATTCGGAGTCAGGTTGATCCTCATCACAACATGATCTGGTCTGCTGAGGGTCTCGATATGAGTTTGTTGAATGTCTTTGATGGCATTCACCTGTTCAGCGCGGGCTATTGGGGTATTCAGCATGGCACGATGACACAGGTCAATCAGGGCTTTCGTAACGAAATCAATGCCTATAATCAGGCACACCACACACAGAAAATCTGGGCAGCGGGCGTGCTACCGGGCTATGATGATACTCGTGTGCCTGGACGACAGGGAACATATATTGTGCCACGTAACAACGGAGCAACGTATTCGACGAGTTGGCGTGCCGCGATGAGCAGCACGCCAGATTGGATCACCATCACCACATTTAACGAGTGGTTTGAGGGAGCCATGATCGAGCCAAGCGTTCATTATGGTAATCAGTACTTGAATTTGACGAAGCAGTTCGCCAAACAATGGCACGGCTAATGGAAGGTCTATCATCGTTTACAGTTAACAGGGAGACCGCCCCGGGGTGAGCGTAACCGATAGCGCCCCAACGGTGGGGGGGCGCC
>CAXTWV010000408.1:3158-4114 GCA_964248005.1 uncultured Ktedonobacteraceae bacterium
ACCCGCCCCCCCCCACGGGCCCCCCAAAAAAATTCCCACCCCTCGGTGTGGGGTATACCTTGGGGGTCTCCCTGATAGTTACCGCACATTTGAGGTTAGGTTGAAAGGGAGGAATTTTTTATGCCATCATGGAATCGGTTGGGCATGGGACACAGGCATAGGCGTCTTTCTTATGGTCGCGTGCTTGTTCTTATCGCATCGCTACTTGCGGTGTTTTGTATTATAGGTGTCGGTGCATTTCAGTTTCTGCATTTCGCACCTGCACGGGCTGCATCAGCGAACGCATCCGTCACATTTCCTATTTCACATCCGGCACTACTCAAGCAGAGTCGTATCAATGGAGCAGCCGACGTACAGCAACGCATTTCTCTGTCCATTGGCTTACGTGTTCCTAATCAGGCTGGCTTGACACAATATGTACAAGATATTTCGCGTCCGGGTTCGGTGAACTACCATCGTTATCTCACAGCCGCGCAGTATGAGGGTGCGTTTAGCCCCAGTCAAGCAACCTATAGCTCGGTAGAACACTACTTGCAAGCGTCAGGGTTCACCATCACACATACCTATACGAATCGCTTGCTTATTGCTTTTAGCGGCACGGTAGCACAGGTGAATCGCACATTTGGAGTCACGCTCAAGAGCTATACCGCTCCCGGTGGCGTCAACTACTATGCGAACGATACCGATCCACAGCTTCCCGCGTGGCTCGCCAGTCAGGTGCAGAGTTTTTCGGGACTGAACAACGCAGTTCGTTTACAGCATCCACCATTGAGGGCGCGAACACACACGCAAGATATTCATGCACCCCTGACGATTACCTGTCCAGGGCATGATTCACAGGGACGCTATCTGACCGCCGATCAGACGGCAGCAGCGTATAACCTGAGCGATATGTACAATGCGAATATTCACGGCGAGGGCCAAACAGTTGCCCTCTTCGAGCTAGACACCTTCAA
>CAXTWV010000409.1:0-4111 GCA_964248005.1 uncultured Ktedonobacteraceae bacterium
GGAAAGAGCAAGTGCATAGAATGTTTTCTAGTAAGGCCATCAGCCTGAACGCGTACCACAGGAGGCGTGCTCTATTCCTCTTGTTCATCCTATCGCTACAAAGATGTTTCGGATCAAGCGAACGGATAGGGTGTTCACCTGATATTCGCCCAATTCCAGATTTGAAGCCAAATAGTCTTGACTATCTCCAAAAAAACGCTAAAATCTCTATAGAATATTTATTACGCTTTAGATTTATGAGGTTTGCATGCATATCGTCGTTGTTGGAGTGGACCATACTACTGCACCTATTGCGCTACGTGAGCGGCTCACCTGTTCGTCCTATAAAATACCACACGTTCTTGATAGTGCAAAAAAGATTGTCCAAGAGTGCGTTCTGCTCTCCACTTGCAACCGTATCGAGTTGTATGGGGTGTGTACAGAAGTACATCTCGCACGCGAACAACTGTTGGGTATTTTGAGCGAGGCAAATGCGGTTTCGCTCGCGGAACTTGAGGCGCACTGCTACACTTTTATTGATGAGCAAGTTGTATCTCATTTGCTAGGCGTTGCTTGCGGTATCTATTCTCTCGTGCCGGGAGAACCGCAAATACAAGGACAGGTAGCCGAGGCATTAGAGATTGCACAAAGTGGTAGCTTTGCGGGTCCCATCACATCAGCCCTCTTTCGTGCCGCGCTTGTTACTGGCAAACGGGCGCGAAGTGAAACGGCGATTAGTCGCAATGCCGCATCTGTGAGTCATGTTGCCGTACAATTGGCACGTCATCTCTTTCCCGACTTGCATAGAGCTTCTGTCTTGCTCGTTGGCTCAGGACAAATGAGCGAGGTCGCGGCACGGAATCTGCTTGACAATGGCGCACAACAACTTGTGATTATCAATCGCACGCACACGAATGCCGTTGATCTCGCGCAGACACTTGGTGCCACGCATCGCAGCTTTGCCGAACTTTCAGATGCACTCGTAGATGCGGATGTGGTTATTAGCTCAACAAAAGCTCCACATGCTCTCATTACGCCCGAAAGGATGCAGCCAGTGCTTGAGAAACGCGGTGGACGTTCTCTACTTCTTATAGATATCGCATTGCCACGCGATGTCGATCCAGAGGTTGGCACATTACCTAACGTCCATCTGTACAATCTTGACAATTTACAAGCGCAAGTCGAGCGCGGCATCTCGTTGCGGTTACAAGAAGTTGAGCATGTCCATGCAATTATCTCTGAAGAGGTTATAGCGTTCGAGCGTTGGCTCTCTTCCTTGAGCGTGACAGGAACCATCAGCGAACTACGTCAATCTGTAGAAGTACTACGCCAGCAAGAACTTGCTCGTGCTATGCGCTCTCTTGCCCCGACCCTTTCTGAACGTGAAGCCACCGTGGTACAAGAACTTACGACACGTCTAGTAAACAAAATGCTGCATGTCCCTACGCTCCGACTCAAAGAAGCCGCAGCTGATGGTCAAGGGCATGTATATGCGGAAGCACTACGCTATCTTTTTAATTTGGAAGAAAATAATGAAGCGAATAACGATAGGAACGCGAGCCAGCAAACTCGCCATGATACAAACTCAGTGGGTCGTCGAACGACTACGCCGGCAGTGGCCCAACCTTGATGTAACAGTCGAGCAAATTCGTACAACGGGCGACCGTGTAACACAGGTACCACTCTCGCAAATAGGTGGCGATGGTGTATTTGTGCTTGAAATCGAACGTGCGTTACAAGAACGTCGTATTGACCTTGCTGTGCATAGTCTCAAAGACCTTCCAACACTGCAACCCGACGGTCTACGTCTCGTTGTAGCAGGTCCGCGTGAGGATGTACGTGATGTCCTCATCACAAATACAGCCCTTCACTTGCATCGAGACGAACTGCAGGCGATGTATCGTGAAACAAAAACACCATTGCACATTGGCACGAGCAGTTTGCGTCGTACAGCGCAGTTACGCGAGTTTTATCCCAACGCTGATATCCACTCGATACGTGGTAATGTCGATACGCGTTTGAGGAAACTGGATGCGGGCGAATATGATGCCATTGTGCTTGCGGCGGCTGGCCTCCATCGTCTACACTTGCATGAGGGACTTATCAATCGCATGACGTATCTTCCAACAGAAGTAATGATGCCTGCCCCTGGACAGGGCGCATTAGCACTAGAGATACGGGATGAGCCAGAACTATGCGACTTATTAGCACCCCTTCAAGACACGTTCGTGCAAGCAGAGATTAGCGCGGAACGTATGTTTATGCGCCGTCTTGGTGCTGGTTGCTATCTTCCTGTCGCTGCACATGGCACTATTACAGGTGAAACCTTTATGGTGCGTGGCCTCGTCATAAGCTTAGATGGACAACGCCGCATTGCTGTGCAACAAAGCATCCCGTGGACAACAGAAACGACGAATGCACAAGCCGAGCAGCTAGGTGTGAGCCTCGCGGAAGAAGCATTAGCGCAGGGAGCATACGCGATTGTGCATGAAATAGATGCTCTACGAGAACAGGAGCAACTGCATGTCTGAGCGACAGGTTGCTACACTTCCACTACAAGGAAAACGTGTCCTCGTGACACGCACTCGTGAGCAAGCGAGTGTATTAAGTGAGGGTCTGCAAAGGCTAGGCGCGATCCCTGTAGAATTTCCAACCATTCGTATCGTGCCACCTTCTGACTGGACACAGCTAGATGCAGCCTTAAAGCGTCTTTATCCCTCGGATATTGCCAAACAAGCAAGTAACGCTTCCTATATGTATGATTGGCTAGTATTTACAAGCGCGAATGGTGTACATATATGTCTACAACGTTTGCAGCAACTTGGCTATGATCCCCGTACACTACAACACGTTCGTATAGCCACTATTGGTCCAGCAACTGCCGATGCTCTGACTACATATGGCCTTACTGCTGATGTCATTCCCGACGCGTATGTTGCCGAGGGTGTTGCCGAAGCGATTATCAATGATGCACAACAACATGGTATAGTGCTAAATGGACAACACATTTTGCTTGCCCGTGCTGCTGAGGCACGGAAAGTCCTGGCAGTCATGTTGCGGAATGCTGGTGCCATTGTTGATGATGTGCCAGCATACTATACACTTACTGCCGCCGTTGACGATGAGCGGGGACGTAACTTATGGACTATGTTGCTCCAACGACAAATCAATATCATCACCTTTGCTAGCTCTTCGACCGTGCGCAACTTTATGGTATGGATGAAGCAGTGTGAGGAGGCCACAGGCGTAACGCTTGTGCCTACCTCACTTCCTACTATTGCATGTATTGGTCCTATTACCTCACAGACCGCACGTGAACTGAGTCTTACTGTGGCTATTGAAGCCAAAGAGTTCACAATTGATGGTTTGCTGAAGGCAATCGTAGAATATGAGGAAAAACTATCATGACAGAACAGATTATTGTAAACCAGAACGACATTACACATCTTGAACCATCACCCGCGCCAGTAAAGCCAAAAGCGAAGCAGCCACGTCAATTAGTACGTTTCACCTTTTACAAGCTCGATCCACAGTGGCAATTGCTCCCCTCTGACGTTCGGCAGCGTGGCAAAGAGGAGATGAAACAGCTTTTTGACGCACACGCAGAACACGCGCTCATCCGCAGCTTTGGTCTCTATGGCCTGCGTTCCGATTGTGATTTTATGCTCTGGCAAGCAACCTATGATATCGAAGACTTACGTTCTCTGAGCAGCCAGATTCGACGCAGTGCGATGGGACCCTATCTGCGTGAAACCCACGCCTTCTTGTCCATGACCAAGCGTTCGGTCTATGTCGGCAAAAATGCACGTGGAGCGCATGACCCACGCCTTGTGATTGCTCCTGAAGATAGAAAATATCTTTTTGTCTATCCCTTCGTGAAGACGCGTGCATGGTATGCCTTACCAGCCGAAGACCGCAAGCGTATGATGAATGAGCATATCCGTGTTGGCCTAACCTATCCTACCGTATCACTCAACACAACCTATTCGTTTGGCCTCGACGACCAGGAATTTGTAGTCGCCTTCGAGACAGATAATCTAGCCGACTTTCTCGATCTAGTACAAGAACTCCGCGAGACCGAGGCCAGCATGTTCACCCTGCGCGACACACCCATGTTTACCTGCGTAGCCCA
>CAXTWV010000410.1:0-4050 GCA_964248005.1 uncultured Ktedonobacteraceae bacterium
TAATTCATTACGCCTCACCATGATAGACAATCGGTAAGAGGGCGTAATGAATTATAGCCCCTACTTGACACCATGCTGTAGCGCACTTACAATACACAAATAGAAATATGTATGGTAACGGAACCATGCTGTAGTGGAAGAGGAAGTAGGAAGTGACGCAGAGCACCAACGTAGAGCAACTGCTATCTCAGCACATTGCACGTCTACAAGTACGTCTTCAACATGCCTCTGGCACAAGTTATGGACCGGAAGAGGGAAGTGATGCATCATTGCTCCTCAATGCTCTGGTCAGTGATGAGCCATCAAGCAGTTCTCTATTAGCAACACGCCTTGAGCAATCAGGCCGTTGGCTCGCGGAGCAAGGCGGAAAGCTCGATGTCCGCTTGAGTGGCTTTCAACGTTATGTTGAGGCGTTGGCAAAAGAGCTACAAGATATCTTTGCGGAAAACCTTCCTCTTCTATTGGAAGCTACAAAACGTCTCTACTCCCTACAATCTGAGGGAATGCTTGCACTTACGACTGGCTATCAGAGTGTGTCAGATCGCTTCTCCCAAGAACGTGCAGAGGCTTCTCAGCAGTTAGAGTATCGCCTTCTGGCACTACAGCGCATCAACGGTTTTAGCAATTCTTCAATGGACCTGGATCAGACACTCGATGTAACCGCACAGGTGGTGGCGGAAGAACTGCATGTCGATCTCTGCTCTATCTTCTTTTATGACGATCTGCAACGAGTGCTCACACTGCGTGCTACCAATGGTCCTCGACCATTGGGTGGTATGCATTTTACGTTGCGTCTCGGCGAGGGCTATAGTGGATGGGTTGCCGATAAGGGTCGTCCTTTGCTTGAACATGACGCACACACAAACCCTAATTTCGCGAATGAGGCCAATGCCTATAGCGATAACTATCATGGACTCATGGCACTACCGATCATCTTCTTTGGTAATTCCGAACGGCTGATTGGCGTCATCAGCGTGCAGTCAACAGACGCACGCGATTTCACGCGTGAAGAGATGAGTTTTGTTGAAGTGGTTGCGGGCATTGTGGCGATCAATATCGAGAATGGGCGTCTTTATGAGCAGACAGATGAGCAGTTACGTCGCAAGGTGCATGAACTGGCAACTATACATCGCGTCTCGTCAATTATCGCGTCAACGCTCAATCTTGATGAAGTGCTGCAAATCATCACAACGCAGGCTGTACATCTTTCAGGGGCTGAACGCTCCTGCATTTTCTCACTTGATCCTGATACGCAAACACTACACGTCCTGGCTCACTACGGATTAAATGATGCATTAGCGCGTCGTATGCAGATAAACCTGGGTCAATGTTGCGCTGGACGAACTGTACAGACTGGTCGGCCCAGCATGGCGGTTGATTGCTTTCATGCTGATGAGCATTGTATTTTGCATAGTGATCCCTTCGTCTCCGCGGAGATACATGCTGTGCTATGTGTTCCGTTACAGGTGAAGCAGAAAATTCTTGGATGTATCTGCATCTATAGTAGCCATCGCCATATGCTTAGCCCTGAGCAGATGCAACTCGTCATCACCTTTGCCAATGAAGCTGCTATCGCCATTGACAATGCTCGCCTTTATGAAGAGACGCGTCGTGGACTAGAGCTAAAATCAGCACTTTTGCGAGAACTGCATCACCGTGTCAAAAATAATCTTGCAACCGTTGCGGGCATTCTCTCGCTGCAGCGCAGACGCTCAAAATCGGTTGAGGTAAGCAACACACTTGCGGAGAGCGTGAACCGCGTACAGGGACTTGCCGCAACACACGATTTATTGGCACACGAAGATGTGAGTGAGGCGCGTATCGACGACATCGCACGCAAGATTGTCGGGGTCGCTAATGCCAACTTGCGTCCACCAGACAAACATATTGTGTTCAATATCGAACCAAGTGCTGTTGTGATCCCCTCACGCGCTGTAACCATCCTCGCGTTGGTGCTAAATGAGATGGTTTCCAACGCACTCAAACATGGTATGGCAGATCAGACAGAGGGTACCATTACGATCACAGGGCGTGAAGAAGATGGTATTGTTATTGTGCAGGTAACTGATACAGGAAGTGGTCCTCACTTTGCGCTTCCTCTTGAGGAGAACACCGAAGGTGGAAATTTCGAGGGATTAGGTCTTTCGCTTATCAAGAATCTCATTGGCGATCTCGACGGAGAGTTTTCGTTACGACGTGAGCGTTTTCAAGAGCAAGAACACGCACCTGAAGAGAACGCTCCTGTAGAACATACCATTGCTGAGGTCCGTTTTCCATTGAAACGGCGTAGTCGCTCAGCTATTTAAAAATACTATCTGGCGGTTTTGTTGTAGAGGTAGGTGTTATATATGCAAACAGGTGAAAAAGTTTACAAAATTCTTGTCGTTGAAGATGAGGCGGACATTCGGCAAGTGCTATGCTTTTTCTTACGCCACTCTGGATATGATGTACTCGACGTGGCAAGCGGGGAAGAAGCTATCGAGGTTATTCCAGAGTATCAACCCCATTTGCTCATCTTAGACCTTATGATGCCTGGCACATCGGGATGGGACGTGCTTCATTGGCTTCACGAGATACATCAACGTCCTATGTTGCCTGTCATTATTTTGACTGCACTTGTGCATTTCTCCGATCAAATACGAGGCTTTGAAGAAGGTGCAGTCGAGTACATCACGAAGCCTACGCAACCGATGAAAGTGGTGGAACGTGTCCAACTGCTTCTCTCGTTGACCACAGAGGAACGCTTGCTCCGGCAGCGCAAACGCATTGACGACCAGAAAAAAATGCTGGAACGTCTTTTGGCGGCAAAAGAAGATGAGTTTGTCCTTTAACTCGACGGTCTGAGAAGTGAACTGCCACACCGGGTACAAAAACGATTATTTGCCGGATTTTGACCTCCACAAGTAGCACACCGATTCATCGGAAAGCCACATTTTGTACAAAATCGCACCTGTGCTTTATTCAACTGCCGGCAATTGGGGCAAGCATACATACCTGTTTGATATGGCGTGCCATATCCAGGTTGTGGTACTGAATAGTCAGGGAGTACAGTCTCTCTATGAAGAGGCATAACAGGTGTAGTAAATGGCTGTGTATGCACTGCCAGATGATGCCCTGTGGAAAGCCGAGGTTGTGTGTATTCAAGGGCTTCCGCCATATCGCTTGCATGTTGATATCGTTGCGCTGGATTTTTCATAAGAGCAGTAAGAATAATTTGTTCCAGCAGAGGCGAGATTGCTGGATTGAGTAGTGTGGGTCGTGGTGGTGCTTCATAAATATGGCTGTGTGCGAGTGCAGGATAGTTCTCGCCAAGAAATGGTGTTTGCCCCGTTAGTGCCTCAAATAAGAGGGTACCCAGTGCATAAATGTCTGCCCGTCCATCACCCGCGCCACCAAGACACTGTTCAGGAGACATGTATTCGGGTGTGCCAACGCCTGCGCCAGGACGCGTCAAAGCGTCCTTTGTACTTGCCAGCACCTTTGCAATCCCAAAATCCGAGAGAATGGGGCGTCCAGAGCGATCCATTAAGACATTTACCGGCTTTACATCGCGATGTACAACTCCCTGTTCATGAGCATAATTCAATGCATTGGCAAGTTGTACAAAGATAGGAACGGCCTCTACCGCATCCATTGTGTACCCCTGCATGTGGAGTTGATCTAATCGTTGTTTGAGTGTACCGCCATCCACGAGTTGCATTACAATGTAGAGATGCCCGTTTTGTTCGCTTGCGTCATGAACAGTGACGATATTGGGATGCGAGAGACGCGCAACAAGCTTTGCCTCAAGGTTGAAACGATCAACAAAGTTGCGGTCTGCCGCATACCACGGAGGAAGTACTTTTACCGCGACTTCGCGATCAAGGCTTTCCTGATATGCTCGGTAGACGCGAGCCATACCTCCCTGACCAAGGGGTGCAAGAATCCGATAGTTACCTAATGTTGTACCTAATAAATCGTCTCGTTGCATGATGACGCGAAACTTCCCTCTTAACTGTAGGGACCGATTTATCACGTCCTCGTCGGCGGTTGTATTGTCAGAAGGACGCG
>CAXTWV010000411.1:0-4035 GCA_964248005.1 uncultured Ktedonobacteraceae bacterium
GTTTAGGACGCCATCTCGTCGAGCAGATGGGCTTGTGGGACACCGCAGGACGTGCTGTGGCCTTCGACAGTACGGTGTTGCGAGCCAGCGGATCGGTGTGGCACAAGAAGCAACGGGAGAAAGGAGAGATTCCGGTGGGTTCGATTGATACCGAGGCACATTGGACCAAATCGGGCTGGCATGGCTGGGTCTACGGGTGGAAATTGCATGTGGCCGCCACCGTCGGCGAGATTTGGCTGCCGTTAGCTGCCGAGTTGACAGCGGCCAATGGAGTCGATAGTGACATCGCTCCCTTGTTGTTACGGCAACTTCCTGAGCAAACCCGCTTTGTGCTAGGAGACAAGCATTACACGCGAGAGCCGTTGCGAGAAGAGTGTTGGCGCAACGGGCGACTGTTGGTGACGACCAAGTATGGCAAGTATCCGCATACCGATGATGGAGCCGCCGTGCGAAGTGTCTTTCACAAACTGCGTTCGATTGCCAATGAGAATTTTAACGAACAGTTTAAGAGTATCTTTGGAGTGCATGGAGCGGTTCCCACTAAAGGACGAGTGGCAACCCAACGTTTTGCTTTGGGGGCGGTGTTGCTCTATCAACTGGCAGTCTGGTACCGCTTTGAGAACGGACTGGACCCGTGTGTAGGTCTCAAAGCCTTTCTCAAAGCGGCCTAAAGGGGTGAATATGAGGCAGCGAGGCAAAAGCTCGACAACAACTGAGGGATTTATGACCAACCCTCAATGAATTAGACCCCTACATCCTCATTTATCGTTGTTACGCTGTTAACTTAATAACCGTGACGCCATCACCACCTTCTTGTGGAGTGGCGGAGGTGTACGATTTCACAAGTGGATGATGCGCGAGTTGTTCGCGAATAGCGGTGCGTAACGCTCCTGTTCCCTTGCCATGCACAATACGGACTGCCGAGAGACCAGCCATCGCCGCATTATTCAAGTAGCTATCAAGTTCTTCAAGCGCATGTTCGACACGCCAGCCGCGCATATCGAGTTGCATATCTACGGCTGGACGGTCTTCATAGCGCGGAATATTGATGTCAGAAGACACAATACGCAATGGTCGCTCCTCGGCCTGAGTAGCTGCCGCTTTCCTCCTGCTCAACCGCTCGATGTTGTCTACATTGACGCGGAAGCGCAATGCACCCATCTGGACTTCAGCCTCGCTACGATCTGCGGAAAGACCGACCAGTTCAGCATTTTGCCCAAAGTTTTGCACATAGACGGTATCACCAATCTGCAACGGTGCCTCACCTGTCCCAACACCAGCCGTCTCCGTCTGCGATGCTACTGCTTGTCGCTTTGGACGGGCAGGTTCAGGAGCCAACATGATCTTATCGTCAAGGCCACGTACTTGCTGGCGAAGTTCGCCTAAGCGTTCACGCGTCATGTTGACGCGGCTCACATCAACCTTGACCTTCGCCAACGACGACTGGACCTGCTCAAGTTCGCGTCGCGCCTGCACCCGTGCCTCGTTGAGAATACGTACACGGTCCTGTTCGAGCTTGTAGCGATCTTCTTCAAGTTGCTTACGCTGATATTCGGCCTCGACACGTTCCATATTCAAACGGAAACGCTCGTCTTCCGCCGTTTTGCGCTCGGTTTGCAGTCCTTCCAGCAGGTTCTCCATACGCACGCCCTCGCTACCCAGAAACTCGCGTCCCTTGCTGATGATGCGGTCATCAAGACCAAGCCGATTCGCAATAGCTAACGCGTTACTGCGTCCTGGCAAACCGATACTGAGCTTATACGTCGGTGAAAGCGTCTCGATATTGAACTCGACCGAGGCGTTGACGACTCCTGGCTGCTCATGAGCGAATGCCTTGAGTTCAGAATAGTGCGTCGTTGCAACGGTTGTCACATGGCGTTCCAGCAAAAAGGTCAGGATAGCACGCGCCAATGCTGAACCCTCACTAGGGTCAGTGCCAGCACCTAACTCGTCGAGCAGAATCATGACGGATGCTGGACGTTGCGCCTTCTTTACTAGTGTCTCAGCCATTGCACCACTAATCGCAGGTGTACCGCGTTTCTGCTCTTCATCGACACGGCGCAATATCTCAATGATACGGCTCAGGTGTGATGAAAAGGTACTCAGGCTTTGCTCGATGCTCTGCTCATCGCCGATATCCGCGAAGATGTCTTCAAAGATGGCAATCTCTGAATCGTCGTCGGCTGGTATGTGCATACCAGCTTGTGCCATCACGGTGAGAAGTCCAACAGTTTTCAGTGCAACAGTTTTCCCACCCGTATTTGGGCCTGTAATGACAACCATGAAGAAGTCACGTCCCAGGTGAAAGTTTGTCGGCACAACTTTTCCTGTCAAAAGTGGATGCCGTGCGTTACGCAGGTCGATACGTCCCTGATCATTCAGTTTGGGTGCAGTCGCACGTGTCATACGTCCATAACGTGCCTTGGCAAGGTGCATATCAAATTCCGCAAGCAGTTCGACCGCGACCTTCAACGACTCGGCTTCACGCCCAATTTCGCCAGAAAGGACACGTAGAATACGCTCGATCTCTTGTCGCTCCTCGATTTGGAATTGACGAACCTTATTGTTTAACTCAACCACAACCATTGGTTCGACGAAGACCGTCGCACCACTCGACGATTGGTCATGCACAATACCGCGTACCTGTCCTCGGCTCTCGGAACGTACAGGTACCACATAGCGGTCATTGCGCATGGTGATAATCGGCTCCTGTAACGCGCCGCCAAATTCACCAACAAGAGTACGTAAGCGATCTTGTAGACGCTGATTGGCACCGCGCAAATCAAAACGTATCTTGCGTAGAGCAGGACTCGCCGTATCAAGAACCTCACCCTCTTCGCTCACCGTTTCTTCAATACGGCGCACAATCTGTGGACGCATAGGAATATCGCCGCCAAGCATGTGTAGTAATGGGAACGTCTCCGCGTCTATCCGCTCAAGCATACGTGCGACAACAATTGTGCTGCGTACCGTTTCCATGACCTCAACCAAATCAGACGGACTGAGAACACCATCACGGGCGGCACGAACCAAAAAAGGACGAATATCATGCGCTCCACCAACGCCTGCATCTGCGTTCAAATCGATCAGACGTGCGGCTTCAGTTGTATAGGCAAGGCGACGCCGCGCCTCATCCAGGTTCGGTGTTGGCTCCAGTGCCATCACCAATTCTTTACTAGCAGAAAAAGCAGCTTCGCGTGCGACCTTTGCTAGTATCTTCGGGTACTCCAGCGTGAGTAAACTTTTCTCGTGCATGGTGTGTAAATGAGTCCTCTACATGTGTGTTTATCTTCATAAAAATGCCACAGTCACAATATCATATTCGCAGGGGGAATGAAATAGGGTGTGAAAAAGTGTCTACTACTTATAACAATACGCAAAGCTTTTTTGTTTCCTCACATATATTTGAAAATCTCCTACTTTGTACGTGTGCTATAGTGTAGTCAAAAACAAGATTCATAAGAGACCAGAAGGGAACAAATTGTTATGATTCTCCATGTAGGAGAGCGCGTCTTCTGGGGCGCACCTGAAGTGATTTATCTTGAAGGCACCATTACCTCATTAAATGAAGAAACGCAAACCGTTATAGTTCATATTGACCGCGCAACCGAGTATTCCGCGCACCTCATCGACACAGATATTGCCTTTGCTGCTAACGGTGTAACACCGCTAAAAACTGATAGCCCTCCAGGAACAACGACACAGCGTAGTGTCGAACGTCATCCACCGCGTCTTATGAGCGATGATGAGAAGGTACGTAGTGCCGCCGCCGTCGCAGTACATCAGCAGTATGGCTATACCCTTCCCTCAGAACAAGAAGCGGTCCTCATCGAGCAAGTTGCGACCGCGCTCAACGGAAATCCCGCGATGCGTGTGCAAATTATCACCTCCATGGACGCTATTCTGCAACGCGAATTTTGAATATTGTGGACCGATTATGGGGTTGAACAAAATACTCAGGATATGTCGAATGTAGGGACCGATTTATCACGTCCTTTTGGCGTCTCGATTGCCGACAAGGACGTGATAAATCGG
>CAXTWV010000412.1:0-4033 GCA_964248005.1 uncultured Ktedonobacteraceae bacterium
AATATCTATCTATAAAGACCTTATTGCGTATTCCCTCTAGCTGTGTCATACTCTGCGCGTCACTTGACGAGTCGCCAGTTGAATGCTCTTGCTGCTCCAGCATCGGTGATAGCTCCTTCTCTTCCTATGGACAAACTACGAGATGAAAATATGATGCGTGACACGAAAGCTTGTTCTTACTTTCATGCCTACGCAACACAGTATACTCGTAACAAACGCGAATTACAACCCTTTTGGCACAACATATTGATATTTCTATGAAATTTAACACAAGATGTTGATGAACCCATTTTTGTGATACAATAGGAAATATAGGTTTGAGAAGACCGACGGATGCCCACAAGGGGCTAGCCCTACTATATGTCCCTTGTCTACAGAACATATTGCTGTATAGTAGGGCTAGCCCCTTGTGGGCGTCCGTCGTATGATTCGCATCGTATTTCAAAAGAATTTTTCCGCATCGGAGGCTTCATGCGTGCTGAAATACTTTCCTGTGGCACCGAACTATTATTGGGCCACATCACCGATACAAACGCGACCTATCTCGCACAAAGTTTACCTACACTGGGTATCGACCTTTATTTCGTCTCGCAGGTCGGAGACAATCAGGGACGTATCGTTGAAACATTACAACGAGCATGGCAACGCTCCGACCTTATTATCATGACAGGTGGACTCGGCCCAACAGAAGACGATCTTGCGCGTGAGTCGATCAGCGCGTTACTTGGCGAAACGATGCAGGCTGATCCAACCTTAGAGACTGAATTGCGTGCGAAGTTCTCCTCTATGAGAGCACCAATGCCAGAGCGCAATGTGAAGCAAGCCACGCTTATTCCTTCCGCACAGGCTATCCCCAATCCTGTCGGTACAGCACCAGGATGGTGGGTCGAGAAGGACAATCACATTATCGTCGCGATGCCAGGAGTGCCCCGTGAGATGTACCGTATGTGGGAAAACGAGGTCATCCCACGCCTCGGTTCGCATACGGGCGGTATGATTTTCACTCGTATCCTGCGCGTTGCCGGACTTGGTGAGTCTACCGTAGAGGAACAACTCGGTACATTGATCCATAGCACAAATCCCACGCTTGCCACCTATGCCAAAAACGATGCCATTGATGTACGTGTCACTGCGAAGGCTACGACGCAAGCAGAGGCCATGCAACAGGTAGACGCAATGGATGTCAAAGTACGCGAGACGCTTGGAAACGCCGTCTTTGGTACCAATAAAGATACACTGGCAAGCGTTATCGGCAATCTACTGCAATCACGCAATCAGACATTAGGCGTCATGGAGTCGCTCACAGGGGGATTGCTTTCAAGTACAATTACTGATGTGGAGGGGAGTTCCAAGTATTTCATTGGTGGTGTTGTTTCCTATAGTACCAACCTCAAGGAACAGATGGGTGTACCCAAAGAGACTATCGAACAGTATGGCGTCATAAGTGAACAAACCGCACGCGCAATGGCGCATGCGATACGCACTCAGTTAGGGACAGATTTCGGCATAGGAATTACTGGCGTTGCTGGCCCTGATACACAAGATGGGAAACCTATTGGCACCGTTCATGTGGCTATTGAAGGACCGATAGGAGTAGTAATAGCACAGGGTTCAGGACGTAGTAGGTCTCGTGAAGACAACAAAAGGTTGGCTGTACTTACCGTGCTGAACCTGCTACGGCTTTTTCTTGATGGAACAATCAAACCTGAATGATGCAAGTTTCTGGACGCGAATACGTCACCTGTAGGGACCGATTTATCACGTCCTTGTCGGCAAGCAGGAATGTTGGTGAGCGTAGAAACGTATTCTGCGTCCTGTAAACGTATTCGATTGGAACAAAGGACGTGATAAATCGGTCCCTACGGAGAACGGCAAGTGGAATACCTGAACCTCGTAGCATGTTTTATCGTATAGAATAATATATGCAAAGAAAACACGAAAACATAATGATATTCCATTCTCTCAGAATTGAGGCGTACTGTGTATCGCAATCCTAACGACTTTTCGGAGTACGGCAGTGTCCCGCAAGAGACAAACTATGCCGATCCCACATATTACCAACAGGAGTCTCGTTCTGCTCAACCTGTACAACCACTCGATCCTTACACTGGCTATTCTCCGTCTTCTGAGCCAACGAGCTATTACGAATATGCCAGTGTAGTTCCTGCTGAACCTGAAACACCTCTTACCGATGGTCCACAGATGCAAGAGTATCGAGGTCCTTCAACCATAGATGGCTATACAGAAGATAGTGGTGCGGAACAGCGCGATGCATCTGCTAATGGAAGTGCAGACGGTCCAAAGAAACGCAAAAATTTAGCAGGACTTGGTGGTCTTGCCGTAACCATTGGTGGGTTACTCCTTAAATTGAAGGGACTTCTCTTTTTTATCAAGTTCGCGCCAGCACTGATTTCGGCAGCAATCTCGGTCGTGGTCTACTCGCTATTCTTTGGCTGGACATTCGCACTTGGTATTGTGGCCTCACTCTTCATTCACGAGATGGGCCACGCGCTTGTGATGAAACTAAAAGGCATTCCCGTTGGTGGACTCATCTTTATTCCGCTTTTGGGAGCCGCAGTCACGATGCGTCAGATGCCAGCGAACGCTAAGGATGAGGCAGAGGTTGGTATCGCGGGACCAATCGCGGGTGCTATCGCGGCTTCAGTCTGTCTTGTGCTTGCACATCTCACTCCGAACACACGTACAATCTGGGCACCACTAGCCTACTTTGGTTTCTTCATCAACCTGTTCAACCTTATACCGATTGTGCCATTCGACGGTGGACGTGTCTTAGCAGCAATCGACCGCCGCATCTGGATACTTGGCTTTGCTGGCTTGCTCATCTACCAAATTTGGCTCTGGATGAATGGCAATTTCTCAATCTTTTTGCTCTTTTTCATCTTTATTGCAGCAACTCAACTCTGGTCACGTGGTAAGGACAATACACCAGAGTCTCAGGCATACTACGACGTACCGCTTGGAACACGCATCACGCTAGGACTTGTCTACTTCGGCCTCGCCGTTGTCCTTGTTCTAGGCATGACCATCTCGCATTCACTAATGCCCATTGTATAAAAAATAGAAAAGCTCAGGCGGGCAACAACGTTGCCCGCCTGAGCTTTTCTATTTTTTATTTAGTACGCACCTCAACCCCTACACTCTGTTCTAGTACCTTCAATAATGCCGTGTAGTCATCTTTACCGTAGCCAGCCGCTCGTGTCATTTCAAACATCTGACGCGCAATCGCGGTCATAGCTAATGGCGTCTGGTTCTCTGCAGCAAGGTCAAGAGCTAATCCCAAATCTTTATGCAGCAAATCCGTCATGAAGCCGGGTTGGAAACTGCCATTGAAGGCGCGTAGCGGAAACTGGTTCGAGAGTTGCCAGCTTGCACCACTGCTGACACCGATCACCTTTGCCATTGTCTCGACATCTGCCCCTGCTTTCACTCCCAGTACAAGTGCCTCAGAAATAGAGGCTGCGATGGTGCCACACAAAAGATTATTCACAAGCTTGATAACCTCACCAGCACCGACAGGTCCCACATGGAAGATATTTTCTTTCTTACCCATGTTTTCCAAGACAGGTAGAGCCTTCTCAAACACCTCTTGCTCACCACCGACCATAATCGTAAGGGTGCCATTGACCGCACCCTGTGAACCTCCGCTTACAGGAGCATCGAGAAAATCTACGCCTTTTTCCTTCGCGAGTGCGGCTAGCTTACGGCTCATCTGAGGTGCTATAGTGCTCATGTCAACGATAATCAGCCCTTTACGGGCACCATCCAGGATACCATGCTCTCCTGTCACCACCTCCTCGACTTGCGCTGAATTTGGCACCATCGTAATCACGATCTCTGATGCTATCGCTACCGCACGCGCTGATGGAGCAAGTACCGCACCTGCCTTGACGACCTCTTGCACCTCTGGCTTCTCTGGATGACGTGCGAAAATAGTCACCTCATGTCCTGCTTTGAGTAGATTAAGTGTCATAGGGCGTCCCATGACACCAATACCAATAAAACCTATTTGCAT
>CAXTWV010000413.1:0-3995 GCA_964248005.1 uncultured Ktedonobacteraceae bacterium
TGAAATACGTTTCCATATACTCCGACATTGCTGCTTGCCAACAAGGACGCGATGAATCGGTCCCTACCATCCACGTATCCACATCACAACGTACACCCAAATATCATAACATTTTTGCAAACAAAGAAACGGTGTAAAATTCTCAGGATGTACTTGACAAAAGCAAATAAATCATGAATAATAACACGTATATAGTTGCTTTAGTCAAATAAAAAGGGAAATATATGCTCATGGATACGCTCGAAGAAAGAGTGAACACTGTTCGTCATTTCAACCGCTTTTTCACAAGACAAATTGGTGTCTTACGTGAAGGTCTCTTACATAGTCCTTATTCATTAACTGAATCACGTATTTTGTTTGAACTCGCGCACCGTGACCATGTGACAGCATCTGAAACAGGGCGTGAGCTTGGGCTTGATGCGGGCTATCTCAGTCGCATTCTGACACGTCTTGAACAGCAAGGGCTTGTTGAGAAAGTTCGTTCAGATAGCGATGGGCGGCAACGTCTTTTGCGTCTCACAAAAGAAGGGCAGGACACAGCTCACCTGCTCGATTCACGTTCACGTGATGAAGTGTCAGAGATGCTCAACGATCTCAGCGAGGATGATCAGCAACGTTTACTCAAGGCTATGCAAGTTATCGAAAACACGCTCACCAAGGGCTTAAAGTTTTCCGAGCCTTTTTACCTCCGCCAGCATGAGTCAGGTGATATGGGTTGGATTACATATCGCCATGGCGTTCTCTACACACAAGCATATGGCTGGGATCAAAGCTTTGAAGCGTTGGTCGCTCGAATTGTTTCTGACTTCATCAACAACTATAATCCTGCCCGTGAGCGGTGCTGGATTGCCGAGATGAATGGTGAAATTGTTGGCTCTGTATTTGTTGTACAGAGTAGCGAAACAGTTGCCAAACTTCGATTGCTACTAGTCGAACCCAAGGCGCGTGGTTTAGGATTGGGAACGCGCCTCGTTGAAGAATGTATCCGTTTCGCCCGACGTTGTGGTTACCAAGAACTTATACTCTGGACCAATAGCATTCTGGTAGAAGCACGACACATCTATCAAAAAACAGGCTTTACACTCATCGAACAGGAAGCACACCATAGCTTTGGACACGACCTCGTTGGCGAAACGTGGAAACTGACGCTGTAACGAATCTATTTATTTAGTTTGACAAATTTATATTGATACAGACTCTGTATTGTTTCATCAAACAACGTAAATAACTATCTTTCGTTTACAAGCATAGTTGAGTGCGACATAATGCGTCGCGGTACTGGTGTAGATAACACCATCGAGGTTGTGATATTTCCCTGTTCCGAGAGGCGGTCGATCAGTGTTTCAAGATGTTCTACCGATGAAGCCATAACCTTGATAATCATCGAATCGCCACCCGTCACGCGTGAGCATTCCAAAACTTCAGGTAATTCTTGAACAGAAGCAGTGAAACGCGTGCAACGATCACCGGGAAAAGTACTCATGCGAATAATCGCCGTAATGGGAAAACCAAGCTTGCTACGATTGATTTCAGCATGATAGCCAGTAATGATGCCTGCTTCTTCCATTCTCCGTACACGCTCTGCAACTGCTGGCGCGGAAAGTCCAACCCGTTGTCCAAGCTCTGTATACGAGAGCCTTGCATCTTCCTGTAATGCCTCTAAAAGATGCCAACCTGCACTATCCATGAGCTTTTCAGTTTCCAAAGTCATAGCATAATTTCTCCTTGTTATCCTAAACACTTTCGCAATATACCTTTCTTTTCTCATTCATTATACCACAGATACACTGTATACTTAAATCATACGAACCAACACTATGGAAGCGTATGGCTCGCGTGGAAACCGTATAGATACAAGGAGAAAGCCATGTTGTTCGTCATCATTGTAATCGTGTTGTTTGTCGTACTGGATATAGCCGCCATGCGTTGGGGTGCCGACAGTAGAGAGCGCATAAACAGTTTTGAGTGGGAACATCGGGAGCATCAGGAAGAGTTATTCGCCAAAAATCGAGTGTAGTCCTTGTATGCCCTGTATTGTAAACGCCTCGTTCTCGCTATAAGAGCCGTAGAGTAGTTGTGAGAATGGAGCATAGCAGCGATAAAAGTCTATGCGTTGCCAGAATGTAGCATCTATTGTATTCTGGTAACGCATCACTATTTGTTCTATAAACTGCTTCCCTCCTATCCAGTGAAGTCCTACAAAGTCAATCGCGGGATCACCAATAGTTACATCGCTCCAATCAATCACGCGCGAAAGTACATCTTGCTCACAAAAAATATGCTCGCCTGACAAGTCTCGATGAACGAGTTTAGGTTGAAATGTAAACAGAGTCTTATTATTCAAAAAATCTTCCCACAACAGCTCTGACTTCATACGAAGCTTCGCATCTAGCAGAGGAAAGACGCGCTTCTGTAGGTCTATATAACGCTCTTGATATATTTCTCTCCATAATGTAGGCGTATGTTCTTGTACGCCAAGCTGGATTGCTTGAGCAACTGGAAAGCTGTGTAACTCGTCAAGAAACGTAGCCAGTGCTGGTACAAGTGCTAGCAATTGCTTCGGAGTAATACGAGGGTCATCTAACGCTATACCACCTATCTTGTGGTAGCCCACAAACGTGTATGGATACTCTGCATTGCCACGACCCATATATTCAAAATGCGGAATAGGCGTTGAAAGTGTTCGCTCAAGTACTGGCAACAAACGTGATTCCCTTTGCAACGGTTCTATTACGTCGTCGCGCATAGGAAAGCGAAAGATCAACTCGTCATTGACCTCTAACACAAAACTATCCCATCCTTTTGTGCTTGGTCTTACTGTTCTCATTGCTATCTGCGGAAAATTCTCTTCAATCAACATTGTATATGCATCAATATCCAAATATCATTGCTCCTTACTCTTCACTTAGAGCAACTGGTGATGGTATTTGCCTAAGAAGTTCTAATATTTCTTGTATAGGTTGGGGCATATGAAATGTCTCACAAAGCCAACTGACACGATCAAGACGGGCTTGAGAACTAAGTTCATGATTGCAATTGTCATACCACATAATCTGTTTTGGCTCACTTGCTAACTCGAAGTAACGCTGTCCTTCTTCAACTGAAACAAATTCATCGTCATGAGCAAATTGAAAGAAAAGCGATGATGGGGCCGCGTGACCGATATAGTGAGAGGCATCAAGTGGAGCCATTGCTTCCAGATAAGCATCGAACTCTCCAGGCGGCGCGGAATTGCGCTCTTCCACTATTGCAGGATTCGTCGTAGTTCGCATCACTTCTGAGATGGCATAGTAGCCTGCTAGTAAGACATACGCGTGAATTCGATGCTCAATACCTGCAATCGTTCCTCCAAAGGTCGCGCTATAGCTGTGACCAACATATCCCAGCTTATCAGGTGTAAGCGAAAATTTTTCCAATAGCAGATCGACCCCACGTCGTACATCTACAATCCACTGTAATTCAGTTTGTGGTGGTTCCTCTAGCTTTGGTTCATACTCTGCTGGGCGTCGATAAGGTGCATCAAGACAGAGCGAGACAAAACCAAGACGTGTTAAAACTATGGCCTCGTCTACAAACTCCTCTCGATTTCCCTCTCCCCAATGCCCGAATAGCAAACCTGTTGTTGGTGTTTGCTGTGAGGGATAGATAAGATAAGCGGAAACTTTTCCACCATGAGGGCTAGTATATGTAATATCCTGAATAGTTGCATTATCTTGAATACGTTCTGAAAGGACGGTGAGAGCAAATGGAGCTTTTGCATCATAGGCAAAATGATGTTGATCAAGCATGATTTTTCCTCCTGCTATTTGTATGTTTGTATCATATCAGATCAATGGCATCGCGTTCGGTTGACAGTTTCGTGTCGCCAATGTCAAATACAGACAAGAAACAGATGGATCGAGCCAAAAGACTTTTAATACTTGACATTTTCTCGTTCATGTATTAGTATTTCAGTAAATGCTGAAATATTGAATTGATGCCAACACTAAAAAGGT
>CAXTWV010000414.1:0-3976 GCA_964248005.1 uncultured Ktedonobacteraceae bacterium
GTATTAGAGCGTGCGACCCCTGCGGCTTCCAACGAACAGATTGTAGAGAAGAATGATTACTGCAATTACTAATAAAATGTGAATGAAGCCACTTGTGATATGAAGTGCTAGAAAACTGACTAACCATAAGATCACGAGAATAGCGATGACTGCCCAAAGAATGCTTCCTAACATTGTAAAACTCCTTTTTGATTTGTTGGATGGCAACAAACTACTCCGATTTCAGAATACTGATGAATTTGTATAACCTCTGTAATATACACGTTTCAAACAGAAAAAAAGATGTAGGTTACATATTCTTGCTTTCAGGGTTGTCATCAACGCATAACTGCTGTACTCTATACACAGAAACTATTCCACAACACTCTTGTAAGGAGCATAATTATGTCTGCTGACGCGCAGACAACGACGACTCGCCACGCTGTCCACGACAGGTATACACGCGGCAATGAGGCTATCGTCGTTGACCACTTTAGTAAAAGCTACGGCTCGACACGGGTCGTTGATGATGTACAATTTACTGTTCAGCGTGGCGAAGTCTTCGCTTTACTTGGTCCCAATGGTGCTGGCAAAACCACGACGGTTGAAACACTTGAGGGCTATCGCACGCCCGATGCAGGGGCCATACGTGTGTTGGGACTCGATCCTCTTCGAGAGGCACAAGCCCTAAAACCACATATCGGTGTGATGCTACAGCAAGATGGTCTCTATCCGGCACTCACTGCACGTGAAGTGTTACGCCTTTTCGCGGGCTATTATGAGCATCCACAGGATGTTGACGCATTGCTGGAGCGTGTAGGACTTGCGAACGCGGCAAAAACACGTTGCCGCCGCCTATCGGGTGGTCAGAAGCGTCGTCTTGCGCTTGCGGTTGCCCTTGTTGGCAATCCGTCGCTTGTCTTTCTGGATGAGCCAACAGCGGGTATGGACCCACAGGCACGACTTGCTACATGGGAAATTATTCGTGATCTTAAGCGTAATGGTGCAACAGTGTTGCTTACAACTCACTTGATGGATGAGGCTGAACGACTCGCGGACCGCGTTGCGATTATTGACCACGGACGCTTGATTGCGCTCGATACCCCCGGAAATTTGACGGGGACACAAAACGCGAACGTTGTACGCTTCGTTGCGCTAGCAGGTCTTGATACAATCGCACTCGCAAAACTTGCATCGGCGACGAGCGTGGAAGAGGTCCGTCCAGGCAGTTATGTTATCGAGACGACCAGTGTTCCCGCGTTGCTTGTCGAACTGACCACATGGCTACGCGATTCCAATATCGCCCTCTCAGAATTAAGAGTAGGACACGGTTCACTTGAAGACTTGTTCCTACGTCTTACAGGCTCAGAAGTAAGAGAATAATATAGTTATGGCAACACAAACCAACTCAACAACGATAGATTATGAAACAGGAAACAGCAAGGCTGCCCCATTAGGTCGTCAAATACTAACACAGGTGCAATATGAATTGCTACTCACGTTGCGGCGTGGAGAGAATATCCTGGTGACGCTGATCGTGCCTGTGATGCTGCTTATCTTTTTTACGTCACTCAACATTGTGCCCTCTGTTAATGGCAGTGCCATCAACTTTTTGCTCCCAGGCATCCTGGCGATAGCAATCATGGCGGCTGGTATGGTCAATCTTGGTATTGCCACAGCTTACGAACGTTATTATGGGGTGCTAAAGCGGCTTGGCAGTTCGCCTCTCCCTCGTAGTGGTTTGATTATCGCGAAGGTTATCTCAATCCTCATCCTGGAAGTAATTCAGGTGCTTCTGCTCGTAGGTGTTGCGGTACTCTTGTACCGATGGCAACCAGCAGGTTCTCCGTTGCTCACACTGCTTGCAATCGCGCTTGGTACCGTCACTTTCGCAGCTTTTGGGTTGGCAATGGCAGGGGCATTACGCGCCGAGTTGACGCTAGCAGGAGCAAACGCATTGTTTCTCGTCTTCGTCTTTCTTGGTGGTGGCGTTCTCCCACTCAACCGATTACCTGGACCACTAGCAGCCCTTGCTGAACTATTGCCTGCCACAGCGTTGACACAAGCCCTACAAGCGACCATGACTGGAAGTGGTAGTTTTCCAGGCACTCCTCTGCTTGTGCTTGCTGTATGGGCGGTAATTATGCTTGTCATTGCCATTCGCACCTTTAAGTGGGAATAATGACAGTAATTCGATAGAACACATTGATCGGGATACGCGAATTGTAGGGGTCTAATTCATTACACCCTGTTGGCGATTGATTCTGTTGGCAAGATTGATGAGGCGTTCCATATGTCCTCCAACATTGTTGATTGCCAACAGGGTGTAATAGAATTAGACCCCTACAACGTTCGTTATAATTGTAAAAGGGAAAAATATGGTAGATACCATGAAAAATGTAAAAGGAAGCGTTGTCGCGGTCTGTCGTAACCCTGAACCAGGATTGCCTAAGCCAGTCGTCAAACACATCTATCTCTTGGAAGATTTGGGTGTCGAGGGCGACTACCACGCGGGAAAATTGGTGCGTCATCGCTATCTCGCGAAAAAGTATCCTACACGACGCAACATGCGACAAGTGCTGATCGTCGATGCCAATGCCTATCGTGAGTTAGAGCAAAAAGGTATTTCTATCGGTCCTGGCTCGATGGGTGAAAATATCACCGTCGAAGGGATTGCTATTATGGAACTCGCAGAAGGGACACGTCTCACAGTCGGCGGTGCAGTAGTTGAGATTACAGAGGTTCGCAAACCATGTGTGCAACTGAACGGCCTCAACCCAAAACTGCTGAAAGCTGTCACCGCGCTGGAAGATGGCAAAAGAGTGTATAAAGCGGGAATCATGACGCATGTCTTACAAGCAGGATGGGTGAAAGCAGGAGATCACATTGCCGTGATGGTACCAGATGTGATACAACAGGCCATATTGTTTTAGCGAGCTTGTCATCAACTTGAAAGGACATACAGAATGCTTCCGTGGACTGTACCATTACAAGGTCGTTTTGACGAAATTATATTTCCCAGTGAGGTGCTGAAAGGCAATGCACTGGGTGATCCCTCCGAACGTCCGCTATGGGTCTATCTTCCTCCCAAATATGACGAGAACGCTACTCGTCGCTATCCGACGGTTTACATGATTCAAGGATTAACGGGCCAACTCGACATGTGGCGCAACCGTTCACCTTTCCGAAAAAACTTTCCTGAATTAGTTGACGAACTCTTCTCCGATGGCAAAACACCACCTTGCATTGTGGTATGGGTGGATTGCTGGACCTCATTAGGAGGTAGTCAATTTCTCGATTCACCAGCTACTGGAAGATATCATACCTACCTGAATGATGAAATTGTGCCCTGGGTCGATGCGCACTATCGCACGTTGCCGGAGCGCGACCATCGAGGTATTGCTGGTAAGTCGAGCGGCGGCTACGGTGCGATGATTACTCCTATGCTACGTCCCGATTTGTGGGGTGGACTCGCAACCCATGCCGGAGATGCGTTATTCGAGACCTGCTATCTCCCCGATTTCCGACAATCGGTACGTATTCTACGCGATTCCTATCAAGGTTCATTCGAGCGTTTCTGGCAAGAATTTCATACTCGTCCTGCCTTCGTTAAAGACAACGATGCTTACTTGCTCAACGATTGGTGTATGGCGGCTTGCTATTCTGCCGACCATGATGGAACAGTGCATCTTCCCTATAACACACAAACAGGTGAATTGCAGTCAGACATATGGGAACGCTGGTTAACACTTGATCCTGTACGTATGGCACCACAACATGCCGAGTCGCTACGGACGATGAAGGCTATTTATATAGATGCAGGTAAGCGAGACCAGTACTTCCTTGATTTAGGAGCTGAGGCGTTTCGTCAAACGTTGGAACGTATAGGCGTGCAAGATGTCTTTTTTGAGCTATTCGATGCCACCCACTCGGCTATTGAGTACCGCTATCCTCTTAGTTTGAAGTATCTTGCCGAACGGCTTGCACCCTGATGTTC
>CAXTWV010000415.1:0-3968 GCA_964248005.1 uncultured Ktedonobacteraceae bacterium
GTTCTCCACAGCTTCCGCGACTGGCTCGGAGAGCGGACCGCTATTACCGATGCAAGTTGTACACCCATAGCCCACAAGGTGGAAGCGGAGTGCCTCAAGGTAGGAGAGCAGTTCAGCGTTTTGGAGATAGTCAACGACAGCACGTGAGCCAGGGGCAAGGCTTGTCTTGACGGTTGGCTTGACTGAAAGGCCACGCTCAACTGCGTGTTTAGCGACAAGGCCAGCCGCAACCATGACAGAAGGGTTCGATGTATTAGTGCAGCTTGTAATCGCGGCGATGGCGACGGAGCCGTTTGTCATGTGTGACTGCGAGTCGCCCACCTGGACTAGTACATCTTTGCCGTGACCATTCTGTCCATTGCCGTTCTTAGCGATCTGCGTCTTGGCGTCCTCGTTTTGCACAACGGGATCGAGTTTACCGTTTCTATCGCCCTCGCCAAGGTAGCGGTTCACATCATCCTCGGTTGTCTCGTTCTCTTCGGCGTCTTTGAAGCGGTCAGCGTAAGCGGCGCGGAAGACTTGGCCCAAGTTCTGCATAGGCACACGGTCCTGTGGACGACGTGGACCCGCGAGGCTTGGCACAATTGTGGCGAGGTCAAGTTCAAGTAGGTCATCGAATTGTGGCTCCGTCGAGTCGTCGGTACGGAACAGGCCCTGCGCCTTTGTGTAGTGTTCGACAAGTTCGACGAGTTCCGCGTCACGACCGGTATCACGCAAGTAACGCAGAGTCTCGGCATCGACGGGGAAGAGTGTCGCGGTAGCACCAAATTCTGGCGACATATTGGCGATTGTCGCGCGGTCCGCAAGTGGCAGACGACTCAAGCCAGGGCCTGTGAACTCAACAAATTTGCCGACAACACCACGCTTACGCAGCATCTGTGTCACGGTCAACACAAGGTCGGTCGCGGTTGAGCCTTCTGGCAAAGCTCCCGTCAAGCGCACACCAATCACTTCTGGCGTGAGCAGATACAAGGGTTGTCCGAGCAACACGGCCTCAGCTTCGATCCCGCCGACACCCCAACCGAGGACACCAAGGCCGTTAATCATGGTTGTATGCGAGTCAGTACCGACAAGTGTATCAGGATAGGCAACGGTCTCACCATCTTCGTCCTTCGTCAGGATCACATGTGCAAGATATTCAAGATTGACTTGATGCACGATACCTGTACCAGGAGGCACAACGCGAAAATTATCGAATGCCTGTTGCGCCCAACGAAGCAATGCATAACGTTCGCTATTACGTTCATATTCACGGTCAACATTGTGCTCAAATGCTAATGTCGAGCCAAATGAGTCAACCTGTACTGAGTGGTCAATTACAAGGTCGGCAGGCACAAGTGGATTGATTTTTTGTGGGTCGCCACCAATGCGAGCCACAGCCGAACGCATAGCAGCAAGGTCCGCCACGGCTGGCACACCTGTGAAGTCTTGCAACAGGACACGACCTGCCATAAACGGATACTCCGCTTCGGAGGTCGCGGCGTGGCCGGGAGTCCAACGTGCCAGTGAAAGCACATCCTCTTCGGAGACCAGTTCACCGCCAGCGTTACGCAACAGGTTTTCTAGCACAATCCGAATGGTGAAGGGCAGGCGGTCAAGATTCTCAATTCCTTTTTCGGCGAGTGCGGCAAGTTTATAGTAGGTTATTTTGCCATAAGCACCCTCAAGTGTTGAGCGTGCGCCAAATACATCGTTGTACGTCATAATATGCAGGTCCTTTAATATGAAGTTGTGGAGAATAGGAAATTCAGGGGGTTGTGCTTTCCATATGCTCCATAACACGTCGTTCTTTCCTCTATTATATAACAAACGTAAGAAGAGCCATATGATGAGTTCGCTTATAGAGAGCTTGCATATTATGTCCAAAGTCGCTATAGTTGCAGAGAAATCTTTGTAGAACAAAAGAACGTTTCTTTTTTATGAAAACCCAGCGGCATAACATATAAACGAGAAGAATTACTATTCGTTGTTACTGACAGTAATGATGCAATCTATCACATTTGCTATCAATTAAAAAAACAGGCACTTTGCATATTGACAAAGTAACACTATTTTCGTTAGAGTAGAGGCACTAAAAGCCTGAACAAGGTAAAGCAAAGAATGTGCAGGAGAGGGAAGAGGAACGGTATCATGGGGCTGTGTCTAAATCAAGCAGAATGTGGCATTCAGAATCGCGATAAGGCGCGGTTCTGCGCACGTTGCGGGATTCCCTTACAAGGAGCATTCCTACTCGGTCGCTATGAGGTGTTTGCGCTGACAGGCAAAGACCGTAATATCGTCACGCTTCAAGCAACCGATCATCACACGAGTCAGCCAGTTACAGTACGTGCTCTTGTGCCACGCGAAACCAATACGGAAGAGCGCGAAAATTTTCTCCAGGATGCTGAATTAGCCACCGCATTCTCTGCGAATATTCATGATCCGAACAGTATTCGTGTCATTGACTATGGACAAGATGGACCCGTTGCCTTTTTCATCAAGTCAGAGCAGATGCCAACAGAAAATGTAGCGGCTTCCGCACGTCCACTCATTGCACGCGTCGGTGGTGATGTTTTTCAGCAGCAACGTATTCCAGCAAAAGCAACTCCTCTGCCTGAAATCCATTCCGATATGTTAGAAGATGAAGATGCTCTTACACAACTACGCATGGTTATTCCACCTGTGAAAAAAGAACGTGACACTCCTGTACAGGTACAACAGGCACCAACGCAACAATACAGTCGTGACTGGCTAGCGGAGGGCAATTCCGCATATGCTGTAGGGCATTATGAAGATGCGCGTGTAGCGTATGAACAAGCTACTATAGCTGATGCAACGTCGGTTGATGCATGGAGTGGTAAGGCAATTGTGCTTTTCCATCTGGGAGATGCTGAAGCATCGCTTGCAGCCTATGACCACGCGCTTTCATTACAGCCGAATAATCCCGAATTATGGACGGCTCGTGCAAGTGTCTTACATGAACTACGCCAATTCGACGAAGAGATGTATTGTTATGAGCAGGCACTCACATTCGACGCGAACTATGTCTATGCATGGAGTGGACGCGGCATGGCCCTTGCGGAACAGGGTCACTCAGAAGAAGCACTCATGGCCTTTGACCGTGTACTCCTACTCGATCCGCAGCAGAGCGTTGTATGGCAAGCTATGAGCGATACGCTTTACACACTCCAACGTTATGATGAAGCCCTGATTGCGATTGACCGGGCCTTAGAATTAAACACAAATGGTGCGTCCTTGTGGGACATAAAAGGCAATATTCTGCGTCGTTTGAAGAAGCCAGAGCAGGCATTGCCTATGCATGAACGCGCTACATTGCTCGATCCAGGCAATGCAACAGCGTGGTTTGACCGAGCGAATGATTTACGTGATTTGCGACGTTTTGCCGAAGCATTAGCAATATATGACCAATCGCTCAATCTTGACCCAACGTTAGCAGGCGCGTGGTATAATAGAGGCAACGTTCTTGCCGCGCTACGCATGTATGAAGATGCACTAGAATCATATGACCAAGCACTAAAATACGATAGCGGTTTGATTTCTGCCTGGTATAATAAGGGCAGTTTATTGCATGAACTCAAACGCTATGAGGCGGCACTCTTCGCTTTTGACCGCGCACTCGGCGTTGATGTACATTATATAGCAGCATGGAACAATAAAAGCTTGTCCCTCTTCGCACTTGGGAGAATGGATGAGGCATTAGCGGCACTCGATCAGGCAACGTCGTTTGCGCCGGAAGAACCGGACGCTTGGTACAATAAAGCCGTTGTGCTTGAGAAGTTGGGAAGAAAGCAAGAAGCACAAACGTGTCAGGAATGGGCACATTCACTAGAGCAACAGATGCGACCTATTGAAGCATAAACACATTTTCTGGACTATTTTCTCTATTGAAATATGTATCACGAAGGGATTATATCCTATGACTCGGAGGAGGGAATGCGACGCTGCGCCGATCTTGTAGACTGCGGATA
>CAXTWV010000416.1:0-3968 GCA_964248005.1 uncultured Ktedonobacteraceae bacterium
CTCAATGCCAGAACACACCCTTACACAAAGATATATTTAAGGGAATATAATTTTTATGGTCACGACAGCAGTATCGACGGTTGAGACGATACAAGCGAAGTTCCCACAGGCAGTTCTAGACGTAACCGAATTTCGTGGCGAACATACTATTCTGCTCAAGCCGGAATCTCTCGTAAGCGTTTGTACTTATTTAAAGAAGAATTTGCAATACGATTTCCTGGAAACTCTCACGGCGGTTGATTGGCCTGAACGCTTGCCACGCTTTGATGTTGTCTATCAACTCCTCTCCATTCAGCACCAGTGTTTTCTGCGCCTCAAAATACAGGTGGGGCAGCGTCGTGAGAAGCAGCCTGCTATACCAACGGTGACAGGCGTCTGGCCCGGTGCCAATTGGTACGAGCGCGAAGTCTACGACCTGTTCGGACTCACCTTTACGGGTCATCCCGACTTGCGCCGTATCCTGATGCCCGCCGATTGGACAACGTACCCACTACGCAAAGACTACCCATTAACAGGCTTTGAGTTGCCAGAGCCACACTGGGGTGGTCAGGTTCCCTATGACACCAACTCTGGCACTGGTAGTCAGACATTGCGTACACCCGACGGGCGCGAACTCAACGACAATCGCTCGAACATCAACACGGGCCAGGAACCCGGCACAAAAAAGAGATAACTGTACGGGCGCAATTTATTGCGCCCATACCCCTGTACGGGTCTGCTTCAGCACACCCAATACCCGATGGGATAAGAACGCATGCAAAAACAAGAAGTCAAAATAGAAAACCAGTATTCGATAGACGAAAGCCAGACATTAGAAGGTGGGCAACGCGTCGATACCATGACCATCAACATGGGTCCACAGCATCCTAGCACGCATGGTGTTCTGCGCTTATTGCTCACGATTGAGGGTGAGACCGTTCTCAAGGCCATCCCCGATATCGGCTTCCTGCATACAGGCATCGAAAAAACGGCGGAGGCCAAGACATACCATCAAGCCTTAGTCTTGACGGACCGCATGGATTATCTTGCTCCACTGTGCAACAATCTTGGCTACTCACTCACCGTCGAACGCTTGATTGGTGTCGAGGACGAGATCAGCAACAAGATAAAGTATGCTCGCGTCCTGCTTGCGGAGTTACAGCGCATCGCCAGTCACCTTGTATGGCTTGGCACACACGCGCTCGACCTCGGTGCGCAAAGCATGTTTCTGTACTGTTTCCGTGAGCGCGAAATGATTCTCGACATCTTCGAGTACATTTCCGGCGTGCGCATGATGACCAGCTACATTTGTCCCGGTGGTCTGCAAGCCGAACTCCCTGTTGGCTTTGACAAAAAAGTACGCGAATTCACCGATATCTTTCCAGCACGCTTGCAAGAATATCACGACCTGCTCACAAATAACCAACTCTGGCTCGAACGCACAAAAGGCGTTGGACATCTGAGTGCCGAAGACGCTATTGCCTATGGTGCTACGGGCGCGGTCCTGCGTGGTAGCGGTGTTGTTTGGGATATACGCAAAGTCTTTCCTTATAGTGGTTACGAAAACTTTGAATTTGACATTCCCGTTGGCTCCAATGGTGATGTATACGACCGCTATCTCGTGCGTATGTTGGAGATGGAACAAAGCCTCAGCATTGTCAATCAAGCCTTGGAGGGAATGCCAACAGGCGCGTTCCGCATCAGCAATCCCAAGTTCGCCCCGCCTCCAAAGTGGCAAATTACGGGCAGTATGGAAGCCTTGATTCACCACTTTAAACTCTATACAGAGGGTTATCGTCCGCCACAAGGCGAGGTGTTTGTGCGTACCGAATCACCAAAAGGCGAACTCGCGTATTATATCGCCAGCGATGGTACCGCGAAACCCTATCGTATGCATGTGCGTGGTGCGTCCTTTGCGAACCTGCAAGTGTTGCCATTGATGGTCGAAGGTGGCTTCCTCTCGGATGTTGTTGCTTCGATTGGTAGCATAGATATTGTGTTAGGTGAGGTGGACAGATGATTTCAGAATTGACAAAACAGCGTATGCGTGTCATGGCATCGCGTTATCCCGTGGCGCGTTCAGCGGTCATGCCCGCGCTCCATTTGGCGCAGCAAGAAGAGGGCTATGTTACAGCCGAGGGGTTGCAGGCGGTTGCCGAAGCTGTTGGCTTGACCGTTGACGCGGTAGAGAGCGTGGCAACTTTCTATACCATGTATTACCAGCACCCACAGGGCAAGCAGGTAATCCACGTATGTACCAGCATCTCTTGCTATCTGCGTAACTGTGATGCGCTGGTCGAGCATCTCGAAAAACGTCTCGGCATTAAACGTGGTGAGACAACGCCCGATGGCAACTTCACTCTAATGACCGCCGAATGCCTTGCCTCCTGTGGTACGGCACCCGTGCTTCAGGTCAATGGCGAATTTGTCGAAAATGTGACATTAGAGAAGGCCGATGCGCTTCTAAATGAGTTGAATAACAACATAGCGACTAATGGCTCTCATCCTGTTGTAGGTTCTAATGGACAAGCGGGATATGAAAGATCAGTTCCTACCAAGCACTCATAATTGTATGGCTATAAAGGAAATATTCTATGCCAGAATTGGTTGTCACAAAAAATCTCGATATTCCTGGTTTGGATACGCTCGATGTCTACCGTCAACATGGTGGCTATGAAGCGTTAGACTACGCACTCAAGACCTATCAACCTGATGATGTTGTCGCGCTGATTAAAGACTCAGGATTGCGCGGACGTGGTGGTGCAGGCTTCCCAACTGGTATGAAGTGGGGTTTCCTCGCCAAGAACAATATGCCGCGCTACCTATGCTGCAATGCCGACGAAAGCGAACCCGGCACGTTCAAAGACCGCATGTTGATGGAGCAAAATCCGCATCAACTCGTGGAGGGTGTTATCATTACCAGTTTCGCATGTCGCGTCACCACCGCCTTTATTTATGTGCGTGGTGAACTCGCCAAAGCGGGACGACAGGTAGAGCGAGCCGTTGAAGAGGCATATGCCGCCGGACTCATCGGCAAAAATATCCTGGGTAGCGACTATAGCCTGGATGTCATCGTGCATCGTGGTGCAGGCGCGTATATCTGTGGTGAAGAAAGTGCCTTGATGGAGTCATTGGAAGGGCGACGTGGCTACCCACGCCTCAAGCCGCCATTTCCCGCTGTGGTTGGTCTCTATGGGGGTCCCACCGTCATCAACAACTGCGAGACACTAAGTACCATTCCTTCTATTATTAAAGGTGGTGCTTCATGGTATGCATCCTTTGGTACAGAGAAAAGCAAGGGGACACGCGTCTTCTGTCTCAGTGGACACGTCAAGAAGCCAGGCAACTACGAATTGCCACTTGGGACACCCATCAGTACGCTCATCTATGACGAGCAATACGGTGGCGGCATCCTCGGCGACAAAAAACTGAAAGCGATCATCCCTGGTGGCTCATCAACCTTTATCTTAGGTGCGGACAAGGTAGACACTCCGCTTGACTTCGAGTCAATTGCAGCAGTCGGTTCGATGCTTGGCTCCGGCGGTGTCATTGCCATTCATGAAGACACCTGCATCGTCGGTGCCATTGCACGCATGACTGAGTTCTATCGCGACGAGTCCTGCGGTAAATGTACTCCTTGTCGCGAAGGAACCTACTGGCTTACCGAAATTTTTGAACGCCTTGAGCATGGACACGGCAAAGAGAGCGACATCAAGCTACTAGTCGATATCTGCGACAACATCAGCGGTAAATCATTCTGTCCACTAGGTGATGCCGCGACCAGTTCGATCACCAGTGGCATCAAGCTCTTCCGTGAAGAATTTGAATATCACGTCACCCATGGACACTGCATGGTCGGCCCCAACAGCATACGCTCCGCGGAAATTGGAGCCGTTGAAGGTGCTGCTCTGCACGCTGGAGCACGATAAAAATCTTGTGTTTGGCTGAATGCAAGCGCAACGAAGTCGCGCTTGCACTCAGCCAAACAC
>CAXTWV010000417.1:0-3948 GCA_964248005.1 uncultured Ktedonobacteraceae bacterium
TGTAGGGACCGATTTATCACGTCCTTGTGGCATCTCGACACCCGAACAAGGACGTTATAAATCGGTCCCTACAGAGGACGTATCCAGATATTCATCACTACGATGCTACGACAAGCGCACTTGGGTGTTGACGCTCATACTCAGGCTTCCAGGGAAGCGTGATGTGCTCCCAATGTAGACCTGTATCAGGCGAGCGGTACAAGCCTTTATTGCTCAGTGCGTAGAAGACACCCGGTTCGTTTTTATTGCTTGCTAGTGTTTGTACGATTGTACCTCTTGCTTCAGGTAGCCCATCCTCTATCATTCGCCATGCTTCACCTGCTTGCTTGCGGTAAAGAAACGAGCGAGGTCCTGCTTGTCCTCCGTGCGCCTCTGCTGGACTGGTAGCTGATGAAATGACAATGGTATCAGGATTTGCCGGGTCTACCGCGACGCTCCACAGGTAGTTATGTTGTAAGCCTTCGTCGGGGCGTTGCCATGTTTCGCCACCATCATAGCTTTCGTTGTAGCCACGTCCGTGTCGTCCAAAGCCATCTCCAGCAGCAGAATACAAACGATTCGGGGCGGAGGGATGCATAACGAGTGTGTGAGTATCATACGGTCCATCAGGCTTACGGTCTTCCCAATGCTCACCACTGTCCAGAGTGCGAACCAACGCACCCGCCTCAGCTGCTACAAAAACACGTCCAGAAACCAATGGGTCTGGTGTAATCCAGCGTACATGGCTTGTGTCGGGTCGTGGGGGAAAGCTCCACGTTGATGCCGATGGAAGCGTCGCGAATGATTTCAGTTCCCTCCATGTGTTGCCGCCATCCTCGGAACGAAACATTGCGCTTAGTTCGGTGCCTGCGTATACAACACCATAGCCATTTGAACGATCTGTTGTGCTCACCGCAACGGCTGTTATTTTTGGACGGGAAATGCCTTCGCCATTCCAGGGTCGGATTGCCGTACCAGGGTCTCCAATTGGCTCCCATGTTTCACCTGCGTCATTGCTCCGCCACATGCCACATCCGAATGTGCCACAATAGACGCGTTCAGGTCGCTCTGGGTCCGTCGCTAAACAGGTGGTTTGCAAGCCAACTAGCTGAGACTCCGTATGCCATTGCCCATGCACGAGACGCGCGATGAGCAGTTCTCTTTCCATAACAAGATAGATATTCATGAAGTACAACTCCTTTGTGTACTACAAACCAAACACGATATGGCTATTCACCAACGTTCCTGAACTATCGTACAACAATGCTCGCACAGGTGGGAAAATATCTTCTCTATCGGTCACGAAGAGGACGCGCCCATCGTCTACAGTGTCATCGAAGATAATACCATCAATGGAGACAATATCAACACGCACAATATTCGCGCCATTCGCATGAACACGCCCACCTGCAGAGAATCCACCCTCGGCCCAACCACCCGCGAGAGTGACATGCGGCTGGCTCTCAAGGTTTTTCATGCTCACTGACCCACCACTTTTGAAAACCCAGTTGTGTTGCCCCTCTTGCACAACAAAGCAGGCAAATTCCCACTCACGCCCCTGTACATCTTTAAATGCAACGAGTGAGGCATAGTGAAGTGGCACAGTGCGCTCCTTGAGAATGCGTATAGTGGAGGGAACCGCACCCATGCCACCAGTAGAACGCACACTTCCCACGCGTGGTCGGGTAGCACCAACAATAGGCAGAGAAACATTTGTTTCACTCAAAGGTGCGCTTAACATGTCGATAACGGTTTGTCTGGGATCGTGTGCCATCATATCCTCTCGGTCTTGTAACAAATTGGTGTGGTATATGCGCTTGGCTTCGCCAAGCGCATATACCACACCAATTTGTTACATATTTTCTATCACCACGGGTTCAACCTTGTCGGCAAGTTCAAAGCCTAGTACTCTCGAATAAAAATACAATTCGGCTTCGAGGGCGCGTTGAATGTTTTCGGCGCGACGGAAGCCATGTCCCTCGCCCTCAAAGAGGAGGTAGGCGACAGGAACCTTCTTGGCGCGTAGGGCCGCAACCATGCTTTCGGCTTGATTAGGTGTCACAACCTTATCCTCTGATCCTTGAAAGAAGATAACGGGTACCGAGAGTTGATCGGTATAGTAAAGAGGAGAACGCTCGTGATAGAGTTCGCGGCCTTCGGGATAGGGTGCGATAAGTGTGTTATCATAACGCGACTCAAACTTGTGTCCGTCAGCTAAGAGCGATTCGATGTCGCCGATACCGTAGTGACTGGCTCCTGCCTTAAAGGTATCGCGGAAGGTAAGCGCACAAAGTGTCGTATACCCACCCGCACTACCTCCTGTAATTGCGAGTCGATTGCCATCGACATCACCCCGCTTCACAAGATAGTCCGCGCCGTTGATACAGTCGTCAACATCGACAATACCCCATTGACCATTGAGGCGTTCGCGATATGGACGCCCATAGCCTGTACTCCCGCCGTAGTTCACATCGAGAACGGCAAAGCCACGACTCGTCCAGAATTGGATTTCGAGGTTGAGCTTGCTTGTGGTCGCACTGGTTGGGCCGCCATGACTCATAACAAGCAGGGGCGGTAATTCTTCGGAAGGTGCGACAAAATCGGGATTGCGTGGTGGATAAAAAAACGCGTGCGCTGTTTGCTCGTGTTCAGTTGGAAATTCAATCGCATGTGGCATTGAGATATAGGATTCATCAAGTGTTACACTGCTGGAGCTTTGTAGTACAGTACTTTGAGATGTTTCTAGGTCGAGTTGCACAACAGATTGCGCCGTATCAGGTGCAGCACCTCTAAAGAGCACACGAGTGGGCGTTACCAGCACCTCGCGCACAAAAGTGTACGGAAGATGAAATGTCTCAAGGTTTCCCGTTGTGGTGTCAAGGCTTGCGAGATGCTCATTGCCATGTTGTCCATAGCGACAGATAATGCGTTCAGACGAAGCAAAGCCGTAGCTCGACATGCCAAACATCCATTGCGGCTCTCCAAATTCCGCGTCTTTCTCATAGAGGGGTTGATATGCTCCATTCTGCAAACGATACAGGTTCCACCAACCACTACGATCTGAGACGAAATGCAGAATGCCATCGGGCGACCATGCAGGTTGAAAAATGGACTCGCGCGGTCCGCCCGCGACACGTCGTCCTGTGACAACTTGTCCATCGACGATATCGCCGACCCATAATTCTGTACCATCCCACGGCATATTCGGGTGCTTCCAGGTCAACCATGCCAATTGTGCCTCGTCGGGACTGAGACGAGGCGTCGAGTAGAAATCATTACCTGCAACCAGTTCCTCTACTTGTCCACTGCCATCAAGCGCGACACTCACCAGCGTATTGATAGCTTCACGTGTCGTATCCGTATGGTCTTCACGCACACAAATCAAACGATTGCGTCGCAGGTCCATCGTGTAGTCAGCATAGCGCATCTTTGACTCTGGTGTTATGGGTTCAGGAGTAGTGCCAGGAGTTAAGCGATAGACACGTTGATCCGCGAAATTCGAGAAATAGATAGTCCCATTGCTCACAACATAATCGCCACCACCATATTCATGAACACGGGTACGGACATTAAACGGCTGTGGCGTAAGGTCTGATGTTGTCCCATCGGCGGCACGATGCACAAGCACATTGCGTCCACCCTCAGTTGGACGCCCCTCAAGCCAATACGTATCGGGTCCATCAATCGCGCTCATGCCTAATCGAATTGATGCCGATGTAATCAGATCAGGTGTGATCGGTGATTTCCAGGACCCGTAGGGTGCAATGTGTTGTGTCGTCATAGCTGCTATATCCTCTCCTCTAAATGCTCTACAAGGGGGAGCATGACAGGGGCAAGCCCTGTCACTACCATACTTTCCGCCACTGCGTGGCTTGCCACGCGAGTTCGTGTATAGTAGTGACAGGGCTTGCCCCTGTCATGCCTCCACCAACACGTAGTAGATTTTCATGTTGTTATCTAATCATCATA
>CAXTWV010000418.1:0-3947 GCA_964248005.1 uncultured Ktedonobacteraceae bacterium
TGTGTAGGAGGCGTTGTCTCTTCAATAGTTTTTTGCATGAACGGGAGGACAAACCAGATACTACCGACACCAAAAAGTGTGCCTGTAATCATGCGTAGTTGCCAGGTACTTTCACGCAGACCAAACATTTGCGTTGTGCCATCAAGTGCCATTGGCAGAATCATGAGTACCCAGACCCACCAGGGAATGCCAGGAAGCCGTTTTTTGCTCAGCACAAACACGACACTTGTGAGAAACATAGATGTGTAGATGGAGAAGTTACGCGCACACAGACCAAGCTGATGGCCTAAAATGTAAAACGAGTGCGAAGGAATTTGCGCACACACATAGTGCAATGAAAAGAAAATGGATTTAGAGAGACTATCGAAACCAAAGTATGAGAGAAAAGGTACAGAGATTGCAGAGAGGACAAGTAATCCCAGCACTATCATAGCGATATGTCCCCAGTATGCAAGGAGAAAGTTTCCAAGCCAGTTTGTTACTGTATTGAGTTTTTGCGATGTTGATCGCGGCGTTGTGACGCTGGAAATGTGTTGTGCCGACATACTGTTTGCCCTCATGTATATATGCTTTAAGAATAAGTTTGTTATAGGTGAAATGCGTTCGCTAACTCATTATAGTCTATACGGCCTTCGGCGACTAGCGTTTCATTGAGCAGAATAACAGGAATACGATAGCGATAGGTTTCAAACATGTCTGGGTTGCTACGAATATCTATCTCGGTGAGTTCATAGTCCTGGTGTGCCGCGATTTCATCGAGCATCTCGCGTGCCTCATCGCACAAGTGGCACCCAGCTTTTGTATAGAATGTCACTCTTGGCAATGATGCGTCTGTACTCACGTTTGTTGCTCCCCGTTTTTACTTGCCTTCTCCCGTATAGTATCATATCAACCCCTGTTTGTACATTAGTTCATCATCCAGAAATCGGTAGGGGCAGCAATTCATTGCGCCCAAAGATGGGGGCGGGGCAAACGTCCACATTACGTATCTCGTGGCAACGTGGACCTCCTCCCCAGCCCATCTTTGGGCGCAATGAATTGCTGCCCCTACCGACTAATATTCCTATATTCGGTTGTCAAAGTTTAACAATCATATGGTGGAGGTGGACAGTTGATGCGAGGCCATCCAGGGATGAATTGACCCTGCGTCTGAATATTTACGTGATGGAACTGTATTGGAGGCGCGGTTATAGCGCGAGTGCTCAAACCTAACGTTCCAGCGACTAGGGCAAGGGTCATAAGCACGAGAAAAAGAAATTTGCGTACCGAGACAATCATCAAAATACTCCTTCGCTTCTCTATTTTTAAGCACTATATGTGCCTTCCGCGAGCATGTTTTGCCCACTCAAAATAGTAGGTGTAAAACTCACGCGAAAAACTTGCAAAATTCCTGACGATTGGAAAAATTCTCAGTATACTGCTGTGCGGGTAAGGGGTATGTAACGCGGAACGCTAGTCAAGAAAGCAGTATATGAGCATGCTAGAAGACAACAGAGTATCAAGTGCTTATGCCATCGCGGAACGAGCTATACAACAATACGCTCAAGGGTTGCTCACGGTGGAGACTCTGGCAACATGGATACTGAACGAGGTAGATCAACACGATGTCGATGAAAACGGTCCTTCACAAAGAATGCTTACACGTATCGCACAACGTCTTTGTAGCCGAGTATTGTATGCTGCATGGCGTTCCTCAGCTGTCGAGAAACGCAATCACGCCTTTGGAAATCTCAGACGCTCTTTGGAATGGTCTTTGCTTCATTCCTCGTATGCGCAACAGTTGCACGCCTACACCTATGCAGTTGAGGATGTGTTACACTCGACACTAGAGGTACTATCTGTTCTCGCAACGCAAAAAAATGTGGTTGGGCCAGATGATCCCGCAGCATTCCTCAAGTGGACACAAACAATTCTTATCCGTCAAGCTTATGCGTTTTTAGAGCGTGCCAAACGCGATGCCTGTCTTTCGCTGGATGGGCACATAGAACTTTTTGCTGAACAATGTGTAGATACGCGTAATGGAGACCCTCTTGATGAGGTCCTTGTGCAAGAGGTACAGAAGACTCTTGTGGACGTGTTGCTTTCATTACGCAACCCACGGTATCGTCAGGTTCTTCTCGCGACCTATATCCTAGACATAGACGAACGAGAAGTAGCACAGCGATTGGGCGTAGAGGTACAAGATGTATATGTATGGCGATATCGCGCCCTCAAAGCATTGCGTCAACAGCCAACTACCCTACAACGTTTACGTGCTTTATATACATAGGAAGGGTTACGAGAAATGTACTGCCCGCTACGGAACTTTTTTCGAGCATGACAGAGCCGTTATGTATGCTGAGAATATGATGCACGATTGAAAGCCCTAGTCCTGCTCCACCTTTGTGACGTGAACGTGAATGATCTACACGATAAAAGCGTTCAAAGATATGCGCCTGCTCCTCTAATGCAATGCCAATACCTGTATCAGAAATACGGAGTACTATACCAACTGTCGTTTCTTCAATGCAGAGCGCGACTGTTCCTCCTGGATGATTATAACGAACCCCATTTTCTAGCAAGTTGCGAAAGACTAGGGCTAGTAGATGCTCGTCTCCATACAGTGAGGCGTGAGTCTGTGCTTCAAGATGCAGCGTCACTTCGTGCTTTTCACATAGCGGTTGAAGCGAAGAGAGTACTTCCTCTATAAGCGGTAATAACGCAACTTCTTGAGGTGCCAGTGCCTGCTTTTCTGTCGCGAGGACAAGCAGGGCCTCGACCAAGCTTTCAAGGCGTGTTACCGCTCGCTCGACAGTTGAAAAAAGTTTTTGATAGTCTGAGAGCGTCGTCTGTGGATTTCTTCTCGCGACTTCGAGGTTCGTTCGTAGGGATGCGAGAGGCGTTCGTAGCTCATGTGCTGCATCAGCGACGAAACGACTCTGTAGTTCAAACGCTTGCTCAAGGCGGTCTAACATGGCATTAAACGTGACTGCCAAGTTCTTGAGTTCGTCCTGCGCTCCAACAACTGCTAAGCGTGTTGAGAGAGTATCAGCATCTATGAGCGACGCCGCCTCACTGATATTTTTGACAGGACGCAACGCTATTCCTGCTATCCAATAAGCACCAAAACCACCACCTGTCGTGACAAGTATGAAGCCGAGAACTGAGACGTTCAAGAGTTGATGTGATTTGGAGAGGGCCGTAACAAGGTTAATAAATATGATTAAACCAAGACATAGGACTACAAACATCCCACTTGTCCACAGTGCTAAGCGAAGTTGAAGCGAAAATTGGAGGCGTTTGAGTGTGCTGTGTTTCAACTGAGAGATGCTTCTTATCACTGTGTTCCTCCTGGTAAGGTGGGTGTACCAAGTCGGTAGCCGCTCCCAACGACGGTTTCGATGTACATACTTGTCGAGTCGCCTAACTTGCGACGCAACGAGGTGATATGCACGCGCACCGTTGTTGTGAAAGCGTCAGAGCGCATATCCCACACATGCTCTAACAAGTCTTCTTGCGTGACGACTTCTGTTGGATGATGTAAGAGGTATTCGAGAATCCGAAACTCTTTCTTCGTGAGTTCGAGACGCTTTGTCCCCTTCCATGCGATGCGTGCTGATGGGTCAAGAGTGATGTCCTGATAGCACAGTACTGGGTCACGTCCACGCATATCTCTCCGCAATAACGCGCGTATGCGTGCGACAAGTTCGCCGAAGTCAAACGGTTTGACCAGATAATCATCGGCTCCTCCATCCAGTCCTGCAATGCGTTGATGTGCGGAACCGCGAGCCGTGAGCATGAGTATGAGCAGATGTGGACGTGTTTTGCGGAGACGACGACAAATTTCTATGCCATCAATGTCAGGTAAATTCAGGTCGAGTAAGAGAAGGTCGTAGTCATTAACATCAGCTAGTTCCCAACCCTCTTGCCCATTCAGGGCGACATCGACGGCATAGCCCTCTTGCCGT
>CAXTWV010000419.1:0-3794 GCA_964248005.1 uncultured Ktedonobacteraceae bacterium
TAGGCCGCATTGACGGGACTCTGTGTGAAGAGTTGGTTGAGTCGAGCTTGTTTTTCAAATAAGTTCATCAACACCTCCAAGGGAAAGCGAGAACTCCACTAGTCCTTAGCGGCAAGTATAACATAATTTTTAAAAGAATGTGGCAGGCAAACGGTATTGACGTTTGCCTGCCACATTCTTTTATCCCTCAACCCACTCTTCCCCATTCGTGGCAACCTCTTTTTTCCAGATGGGGACCGTCTTTTTCAGCGTATCAATAATATAACGACATGCCTCAAATGCTTCACCGCGATGAGGACTCGCCACAACGATAATTACGCTAGCCTCGCCTATTTCCAACCGTCCAAAGCGATGTGCGACCGCGACACGCTCGACGCCCCAACGTTGTTGTGCCTCTACGATAATCGTTCGTATCTGCTGCTCCGCCATCTCCTGGTATGTCTCGTACTCAAGGTAGCGTACCTGCTTTCCGCGTGCGTTATCGCGTACCACACCCTCGAACACCACAATGCCACCAATGCTTGGATCGCTTGTAGCTGCAACCAATGCATCCCTATTAAGCGGCTCACGCGTAAGCTGAATCAACGGTTCCATCGACGTTCCTCCACCCATCGGGGGAATAAACACAAGCTCATCACTCTCATGCAATATCGTCTCAGGCTTCACATAGCCGCGATTGACTGCACATACCGAGCGTTCCAAAATCGGTTGTAAACGTGGATAGCGTGTAGCAAGCAGCGTGCGTACATCAGCAACATGTGTGCCTTCATCTATCGAAAGTGTCTCCTCATCGCGCTCCACAATCTCGCGCAACGAAGCAAAATAGCGAATATGTATGTTCATATAGGAAAGTATAGCACAACGTAGGGGTGCAATGATGCTGTTTAACAACTTAGTACGCAGAGGTCGTAGGGACCATGTATAGGCAATGAATTGCCTGTGGACGCGATAATGCAGATTAACGAAATAATGTGGGAATAAACTTCACGGACGCCCACGAGGGGCTACCCTACTCTACTTTGTGGGCGTAGCCCACCAGAACGTCGTATAGTAGGGTAGCCCCTTGTGGGCGTCCGTGGGATTCCCAAAGTAAATTGTTAACCTGCATAATCTGGTCCCTACAACATGTCTCAAGGCAAAAGCTGCAACGTACTCGCTGCATTTCTCATATCCACACTACTCTTCATGGATTGATAACGGTTTTGATCCCATAAAGCAGTAAGATCATTGTAGTGTTCTGAAAAAGGTTGCCCCGACTCGCCTGTAGTAATAATCCAGAGCGATGTGTCGAAGTTTGCCAGGTCAATAATTTCACGCATGGATGAAACGGTGCGTTGATCGTAGTTTGGCGTATAGGATGCAAAATTGTCGTCACCACCGATATTAATTGTCTCGGTATCTCCAGGACGTTCAATCGCTTGTGCCCCGAAGACCAAATTCAACGGATAGACAGATGAAAGTGGATGATCAAAATGTGCTTCATGTATTTTTCCCCAGTTCCATTGTCTTGTGTCAGGGCCAAACTGCGTGCGCAACTGGCCTATAGCATCACTCATCGCGTGAGCTATGGTCGCATCACGGGCAGCATCAGGCTTGCTTGTGCCAGTAATTCCAAAAAAAGGCGAGGTAGGTTTGCTGAATGTGTTGATAATAAGCGCGAATAGACCACTACTTGAGAAGTTCGCACTATACATCATATACGTATCTTTCCCTAGCAAGGGTTCGAGCATCTCACGTAGCAATGTGCTTACTATCACTTCATACACGGCTGCCGCGCTACTGTCTTTTCCCACTGTATAATTCCATCCTTGTAAAAGCGTAGAGCCAAGTGCCGCATTCCCAGATGCATTCTTTCCAGCAGAGATGAGGTAGGGAGTGATCTTTTCTGCTGGAAGAGAGTAGACATCGGCTTGTATACGCTCAAAATCAGTGCTAGAGAGACGTGGCTTGGCTTGTAGTAGGCTCTGAATACGTTGAGCGCGATAACCATAATCCCAATACTGAGTGACATAGATTGGATAATGTGTAGGAACAATTTGATTATTTGCTGTCACTATCATGTGTGTTGGTGGATTAAAGAGCATCGGCATGTCTGCTTGCGGTACATAGCCTTTCCATTCGTTCGCCGACGTGCTCCCATCCACAGGCACCAAACTATTGTCATACGGGCGAATAGGTAACAGACCAGACATACGATACCCAATGTTCCCTTGTACATCCGCATACACAAAATTCTGGCTGATTGAGATATTCTTAAGTCCAGCAACAAATTGTGTCCAGTTGGTCGCAAGGTCAAGTTGAAAGAAACCTGTTACGGTGTATTCTGGCTGTAGCAATGTCCACTTGAGCGCAAGGGGTGCGTCTCCCTTCAAATCGTTCACAACACTATTCAGCAAGGGTCCGTGGAGAGTAGACGCGACCGTGATCACATATGGTGTGCTTGTGTCGCGGGAGCGAATAGTTTCTTGACGATACGTAAGTGGCAACCATCGTTTGTTATAGAGATACTGACCCGGATGATGAAGCGGATCAAGCGTTTCTCTATACAAGTCAGTGTTATCAGCTTCTACATTCGTGATACCCCAGGCGATGGAAGTATTGTGACCAATAATAATACCCGGCACTCCTGCTATCGAGAAACCAATCGCATTCAGGTCTCCCCCTTGCAGTGCTGTCTCATACCAGATCGAAGGTACACTGATATCTAAATGTGGATCATTTGCGAGCAATGGCTTACCTGTCACCGTTTTTGTACCATCCACAACCCAATTATTGCTTCCCAGTGAGCCGTTGATACTTCCTAGCAAAGCACGTGCTGAACTTGCCCCTTGCAGCAACTCTGAGGGAAGTACTGTGAAATTCTTTACATTATTTTGAGGTGAAGTATGTGGTATGGATTTTGTGATAGGTCGGTTTTCAGACGATGAGATGAGAGTAGGATTTTCAGAAGGATACGCTGGAAAGAGCACGTTCGTCGTAGAAACGCCAACTTTTTGAATTAATAACGCACGTGTGTACTTGTAATACCATGTTCCATCGAGGGAAAGCGCGAGATTTGCAGAGACGGCAAGACTATCCGTTGGCGTCCACGGTTCAGGAGTGATACCGAGTACGCTAAACTCTAATGGAAGCGTATTTTTGTGCGTCGCTGTAAATGCGTTCACCCCATCTGCGTAGGCTTGAAGAATTGAGAATGATTGCGCGTCAACATGTGCTAAACGAGCTTGGGTAATGCGATAAATGCCTAGAGTGCGCAAAAACGCATCGGTAGCAATCTGATCCTTCCCAAATAGCTCAGCAAGCCTTCCCTGTGCGATGCGGCGACTGAGTTCCATTTGAAAGAGACGGTCCTGTGCCGTAACATATCCTTGAGCGAATATCACATCATGAAGATTGCTGGCAGTAATATGGGGCACTCCCCACTGATCACGTATAACAGAAACAGGTTGGTTTAGCCCCTGAACTGTCAGTGTACCTGTTGTTTGTGGCAGTGTACGCTGCACAAACCAGAAGAGAAACGTACTGACAAGCAACACAATCGCCATCACGATACTTAGGCCAAGAAGTACTCTACGACGTATGTTGATGTTCCTGGAAGCAATACGAGCGAATGCTTTTGGAGTAGGAGCCGAACGAGATGGTACTCGTTCCTTAAAGATACGCATAGAGTTGTACCATTGTTTCTAAGGATGAACACGTTTCGCAGAGTAATAGACTATCAAAGCACTTATGTCATCGAAACCAGGGCACCCGCAAGGGGAACGCCCCTCCCATACACACATCTGTTGCCCATG
>CAXTWV010000419.1:3804-3942 GCA_964248005.1 uncultured Ktedonobacteraceae bacterium
TACTCTACGACGTATGTTGATGTTCCTGGAAGCAACACGAGAGAATGCTTTTGAAGTAGGAGCCGAACGAGATGGTACTCGTTCCTTGAAGATACGCATAGAGTTGTACCATTGTTTCTAAGGATGAACACGTTTCGC
>CAXTWV010000420.1:0-3941 GCA_964248005.1 uncultured Ktedonobacteraceae bacterium
CCCAACAAGCTTGCACTCAATACAATCAGATAGCCGTAGAGCGTACCCCAATCGGCACTAATCATGTTGTTGAATGCATAGCGAGGGATATACAGCGTTATATTTGTACCACCGGTTGGGGGATAAGGTCCCGCCACAAAAAGGATGATAGTGCCAACGAACGCTCCCAATATACCGATAATGCTCAAAATGGGCAAGGCGGTAAAATTGGATGTACCGCTATGCCTATCTCTAGGACCGCTTCCCGTTTGTGGTAAGAACAGGTCCACCATCATAATGAGAAGCGTGATACCCACCAGGACCAGTTCGGGCGCGACGCGTGCCCAGTCCAAAGCGGTGATTGAATAAGTAAACGTCATGATGAAACCTCTATCTCACAAACGCGTTGCCAAGATTTTGCAGCGTACTCAGTACCGATGGCTCCAAAATCGCGGTCAAGGGCAAGGGCTGCAAGCCAATATAAAAGATTAAAAGTAAGAGCGGTGAGATCGACAAAAACTCGCGTAGACTGATATCGCTAAACATACTTCTCCGTTTCACCGTCACTGCCTCTGAGTTGCGCGTCCCCTCCATCACGCCTTGAAAGAAGCGGATGAGATACCACGCGGCTGGCATGACCACAATCGTGCCAAGCGTCCCAAAGACAACGTTGCTACGGAAGGCACCCAGGAACGCCAGGAACTCACCTGCGAAACTATTGAGTCCGGGCAAGCCAAGCGACGAAAGTACTGCGATAAACATGACCGTCGCAAGCACAGGAACACGTACCGCCATCCCACCAAAATCGCTGATACGGCGTGTTCCAGCACGTCGCTCAATGAAACCGACGATCAAGAAGAGCGCGGCGGTCGTGATACCATGATTGACCATCTGCAATACTGACCCTTCGGCACCCTGCACATTGAAAGCAAACATGCCAAGCATCACCACGCCGAGGTGACTGATACTGGAATAGCCAAGTAGACGTTTCATATCAGTCTGCGTCAAGGCCAATACCGCACAATAGAGAATACCGATTACCGCCAGTGTGTTGAACAGTGGTGCCAATGTCTGCGCGGCTTGTGGGAAGAGCGGAATGCAGAAGCGCAGAAATCCATAGGCTCCGGTCTTCGACATCGCACCAGCCAGCATTGCTGTAACAGGAGCGGGTGCCTCACTATACGTATCCGGCAACCAGCTATGGAACGGGATAAAGGGAACCTTGACCGCGAATGCCGCCGCGAACGCCAGGAAGAGCCACATCTGTGTACCGTTATCTAGTTTCGTGTTCAATAACGATGATAGCTCAAGTGTGTAGCCACCACCTGCCGCGAGTTGGTGATAATAACCGATGGCAATAACACCAGCCAGCATAATCAAGCTACCAACAGAGGTGAATATAACAAATTTGAACGCGGCATAGATGCGTCTTGGACCACCCCATGTGCCAACCAGGAAGTAGGCGGGAATGAGCATGAGTTCCCAGAAAATGTAGAATAGGAACAGGTTCGTTGAGACAAACACGCCGATAATGCCACATTCGAGGAGCAGCATAAAGGCCATGTAGTTCTTGACCTTTTGCTCAATTGGGAACGAGGCGAGAATACAGATAGGCGTCAAAAGTGCTGTCAGGACGACCAATAAGACACTGATACCATCGACGCCGAGACTATAGTTGATGCCAAGCGACGAAATCCATGTCAATTTCTCGGTAAACAGAAATGTACCAGTAAAGGATGCACTTACATTCGATTGTGAATAACCGAGCAGTAATATCAGGGCAAGTAGCAAGTTCACACCTGCGACGCCTAATGCCGTCCACCGTATCACACTCAACCCCTCTTTTGGCAAGAAGAGCAGTGCGATACCTCCCACGAGCGGGAGAAAGGTAATTGTTGTTAGTAATGGAAACATGAACCGTTACCCCCTCACCGCGAAGTAAACAACTATCAGAACAGCACCAAGCAGAATTGCCAGTGCGTAGTTACGCATGTAGCCCGTTTGTAGACGACGTAGGCCAGCACTCGTACCTCGGAAAAGAAACGCGAAGCCTCGCGCTCCACCATCCAATGCATCGCCTTCCAGGAAGCGCGTCGCGGCACGGGCAAACGCGAAAATGGGATTTATCAGGAGAAGCGTCAAGCCCTCATCAATGTAATATTTGTTGAGTACAAGCTGATACAACGGACTTTTATTTTCCTTATATGCAAAGCCACGCCGATAGAGCGCGTATGCAGCAAAGATGCCGACGATTGCAAGCCCAAGACTCAAACCTGTTGAGGTCCATGAGACTGACAAGGATGGCTCGATTGATGGTGCGCGTGTGCCGAGAAAGCCCGACAATGGATGCCAGTTCGATGCTCCAAAGATTGCCAGGGAACCAACAAAGCCACCGATAACTGAGAGGACTGCGAGAATTATCAGTGGCACTGACATAATCGGTCCCACCTCATGAATATCGCTATACCGCACATTGCCCGCATGATGTCCACCCGTTTCATCTTCCTCATCGTCCTGTTGTGCCACGGCAGTACCGCCGCGATAGGAGCCGAAGAAGATGCCGAAGAAGAGACGGAACATATAGAACGCGGTAAGTCCAACCGTGAGCAAGCCAACACCCCATAGAATGTAATACCAGACGTTACCCGTTGCCGTTGCCTGCGCCAGCATAGAACCGAGTATCTCGTCCTTACTCCAAAAGCCAGATAAGGGAAAAATACCACTAATGGCAAGTGCTCCAATCAAAAAGGTCCCGAATGTGATAGGCAACTTACTGCGCAGACCGCCCATCTTACGCATATCTTGCTCACCGCCAAGAGCGTGAATAACCGCACCTGCACCCAGGAAAAGCAATGCTTTGAAGTAGGCATGTGTCGTTAGATGGAAGATACCCGCACTATAATTACCTGCACCCTCACCCAGGAACATATAGCCAAGCTGACTGATGGTCGAGTAGGCCAGGACACGTTTGATGTCGAGTTGGAAGAGCGCAATCGTGGCGGCAAATAATGCCGTCGCACCACCAATAGCGGCTACAACGTTAAGTGCAATAGGAGCGGCAGTGAACAGCGTGTTTGTGCGTGCCACGAGATAGACGCCAGCCGTGACCATCGTTGCCGCATGGATTAATGCGCTTACAGGGGTTGGACCTTCCATTGCATCGGGCAACCACATATAGAGTGGCAACTGCGCGGATTTGGCAGCACAGGCAACGAAAAGTAATAGACAGATAGCAGTAACACTTCCTGTTGAAGCACTGCTTACGTTATTGAATACAGCTTGATAGTTGAGGCTACCAAAATTTATGAAGATCAGAAAGATGGCAAGCATCAAGCCAACGTCGCCAATGATGTTGATAACAAGAGCTTTTTGCGCGGCTGCTATAGCCTTTTGGCGTTGGTACCAGAAGCCAATCAGCAGGAATGATGCAAGTCCGACCAGTCCCCAGCCGACAAGCAGGAAGAGAAAGTTATCCGCAAGAACCAGTAAGACCATCGCGAAAATAAAGAAGTTGAGATAGGCAAAGAAACGCCAGAAGCTGGGGTCGTCTTCCATATAGCCTGCTGAATAGATGTGGATGAGCAGACCAACGCCCGTGACGATCATTAGGAGCGTTGCGGAAAGCGGGTCATAGAGCAAGCCGAAATTCAGTTGAAAAGTGCCAGAAGCGACCCACGTATAGACAGTTGTGTCGGCAACGCGTGCAGAGTCGGGTGTTGTGCCAAGCATGGAGAGGAAGCTGATAGCGGCACACACAAAGGCCAGACTACAAGCTCCCCACGCGATAGCAAGAATGGTTGTGCGTGAGAGTGACCTACCAAGTATGCCCAGGATTATGAAGCCCAGGAGTGGTAGTATTAGCACCCATATACTAAGATTTGTCATGAGATTTAGCCTCGCAATACGTTCATTTCGTCAACATCAATATTGCGGCGCGTGCGGAAGATGGAGACGATAATAGC
>CAXTWV010000421.1:0-3267 GCA_964248005.1 uncultured Ktedonobacteraceae bacterium
TAGCCTCTTTTTCCTAAATTCTCTCCTCTCTTCTCAAAAACCTCCCCCTGAAAGCATTCCCCTTGCGGGTGCCCTTGCCACTCATGCATTGATGTCGATAGGACTGGTTCCTTCTCAATACATCTTTGTGGTATGATGAAAGCCGTTTATGCTCAAGAATATTTTCTTTGCTTTTCTATCCTAACTCTTTTCCCATAGTGCTACAGGGGGAAATTTTTCTATTTCCAGGGAAACAAAATAATCTTATGCATGGCAGGAATAGCTGTAGTAGCTGATTCGTTCTGCATATTTGAGGAGGACATATGGAGCTTTCATTACGGCTAGATACATTGGGTATGGTGGAAATGCGCTACCTGCGCACACGCGAACGATATCGGGACTGGCCCCCTTTCCAATTGCTTGCAGCCTCTCGTCAAGCGAGAGTGATCACATATCTTACACGCGATGTTGCTGAGCAACTGCATCAACAAATCCTGGCAGTAGAGTCCGCGGTGGGGTTGGATGGAAATGCTGACGATGATGACGACGATGAGGAAGAGGGAGAAAACAGTAATGGCAACGGTCTGCACGCGGAAGAGGGCGAGCGCGAGGAAAGTACAAAGCCGCCAGAGCGTGAGAGCAATGCATTTTCTCCCGCGTTTGCCCAGGCTCTCAAGCAGTTAAACGAACTTGCTCGGCAACGTTTACCCGATTCAGGCAGTGGTCAAATAACTGGTGAATTGAGTGCCGAGTCGGAAGGATTGGGTGATGATGAAGACGCGCTGGAACAATTGCAAGATGCATTTGTGCAGATGATGGAAGTCGTTCGTGAACTCGCGGAAGAATTGTCTACCGATGCACTGAAACTCACGGGACGTTTCAAGTGTGTACGTACTAACATCGAGTTTGTGCCGCGACCCATTGATCCTGACGATGACGACGATGATGAGGACGACGACGATGATGAGGATGTCGAACTCGAACTTGAGCGCGAGGGCATCATGGAAATAGAATTAATGCTCGTCCTGCAACTCTTTGAGGAGGGACGTGCCAGAGTAGACGACGTACCTGCGGTCGAACTGCAACTCGACGTAGACGATTTCGAGCGTCTACACGAGACACTCGACTTCGCCCTGGACCGTGATCGTAGTAGCCGTCGCCGCCGTTCGTAACATTTACAGAGAGGATTCTACCTATCATGACACGAGCAATTACGATAGAAGACCTGTACCAGATGCAATTTCTGAGTAGGCCGCGTGTTGCACCAGATGGGCAACGCGTCGCATTTGTGACAACGACGATAGATGCGTCGAAGCACGAATACCGCTCAGCGATTTGGGTTGCACCAGTCGATGGGAGTGAGGCGCAACGTTTCACCTCTGGTACGGCGAATGCAAGCAGTCCTGAATGGTCGCCCGATGGTCGCTGGCTCGCGTTTGTATCCGAGCGCGAAAGTGAGGCAACAGGTAAGGATGCCAAGAAGCAGGGCAAAGATAAGCCGCAAATCTGGGTGCTGCCCGTTATGGGCGGTGAAGCGCGTCAACTGACATTTATGGAACATGGAGCCTCTTCACCCGTCTGGTCGCCGGACAGCAAACGCTTGATTTTCAGTGCGCAAGTCGGTCCTGCCGATGAAGAGACGGAAGAAGGCAAACCATTACCAAAAGTGCGTGTGATTAATCAACTTTGGTATAAGCTCGATGGTGTAGGTTTTATCTACGAGCGTCGTTCACACCTCTTTCTCACTAGTGTCAATGGCGGTACGCCACAACAGTTGACCGATGGCGATTGGGACGATGGAGATGCGGCATGGTCTCCTGATGGTACACAGATCGTGTTTACCTCAAATCACGCTGAGGATCGCTGGCGTATTCTTGGGGCGGACCTCTATACACTACAAATCCATGATAACACGGCGAGTGAATTGCGCTGCCTTACGGATAGCACGCTCGCTTGTGGTTCGCCTTCCTGGTCGCCGGATGGCAAAACAATCGCCTTTCTTGCATCGGCTAAGGTGCATTCGGGTGGACATACCTACCTTTATTCCATTGCCTCAGATGCTGACAAGCAGGCACCACAAAATCTTTCAAAGGATTTTGATGGCACATGCATGGATTGGACAAATAGCGATATTGGTGATGAGCATCTCATGCCACCACCTGCGTGGTCTGCCGACGGAGCATCGCTGTACGTCCTGGCATCGTTGCACGGAGCCTCACGTCTCTTCACGCTTTCCGCACGTGGGGCAGGAACACAGCCACCAACGTTAACTCCTGGCAATGTCCACGTGCGAGATTTCAGCATCGACACCGCGAAAAACCAAGTCGCGTTACTCGTTGGGGATGCGACACGCCCACAAGAGATATATACGCTGAATGTAGCACAACAAGGCGAGATGCACCGTGTTACCCATTTCAATGATGCCCTGTTCAACGATTTAACCGTCGTCGCACCTGAGTATATACAGTACAAGGGAGCCGACGATTGGTCTATGGATGGCTGGATTCTCAAGCCACACGACTTTGAGCCATCGAAAAAGTATCCGCTGATTGTGGAGATTCATGGTGGACCAAACACGCAATACGGCTATGGCTTCTTCCACGAAATGCAAATGCTGGTAGCGCAGGGTTACGTAGTTCTATATACAAACCCACGTGGCAGTTGTGGCTATGGCTTTGACTTCTCGTTTGCCGTCAATGGGCAATGGGGTGAGAAGGATTCGATAGACATCATGAATGGCGTCAAAGCAGTGGTGCAACGTGGCTATATTGATGAGCAACGTCTTGGTGTCACGGGTGGTAGCTACGGCGGATTCATGACGAACTGGTTGGTAAGTCACTATGACGACTTCAAGGTCGGCGTGACTGACCGTTGTGTCAGCAATCTTGCCTCAATGTTTGGTAGTAGCGATGTTGGTTGGGACCTGGGCTATGATAACCTGGATACGACCCCATGGGAGAACCTGGAAAAATACATGCACATGTCACCTATGAAGTATGTGCAAAACATCAAGGTCCCATTACTCATCATCCATAGCGAGCAAGACCTGCGCTGTCCAATTGAGCAGGCCGAACAACTCTTCGCAGCCCTCAAATGGATGGGACGCGAAGTTCAACTCGTGCGCTTCGAGGGCCAAAGCCACGGTCTCTCGCGTGGCGGACATCCCAAACTACGTCTTGAGCGATTACGCCACATTAAGGACTGGTTTGAGAAGTACCTGTAGTGGGTGTGGGGACAAAAAGCACGCGGGATGTGGTGCCATTGAGAGGCGGGTTTTTGGGGGGACAG
>CAXTWV010000421.1:3277-3936 GCA_964248005.1 uncultured Ktedonobacteraceae bacterium
ACACAATAAACCCCCCTATTATGTTTAACAAATTCATGGCCTTTTATTTGCTCTCACCCACTACTGTTGTAACATGCCAATCTTGTCGCTACCTGCTTCGGTGAACCATACCTGCTTCTGTATATCCATCGCGAGACCAAGAGGGAAACTGTTAGGCGAAGGAATCGCATGGTACACAAAGTGGTGCGTACTTGTGTCAAAGCGAGCAAGTGCATTCTCTGCTGGTACCGTAACCCATACATCACCAGTATGTGTGACCGTCAAGCCATATAAGCCACCACTTCCAGGTGTTGCTGAGGGAGCATTATAGCTGACGAATACTCCTGTTGCCGGATCGAGCCGTAACAGTTGGTTATTGTTAAATGAGGTTGCCCATATAATGCCGTGTGTATCGCTGGCAATTTCCATGAGTGGTACAGGGGGACCTGCGATTGGAAAAAGATGAATCTTTCCTGTACGAGGGTCAAGGCGACCAATATGGTTACTTGTAGATTCAGTGAACCAAACCATGTCATGAGCATCTACCGTAATACCATAAGGACTGAGCGTTTGTACGCTCCCTGTGCTCGAAAGCGGATATTGCTGAATTGCTCCCGTATGGGTATTGAGCATCGCTATACTGTCAGCATTCAATTCGGTAAACCACAGATTGCCATGCG
>CAXTWV010000422.1:0-3083 GCA_964248005.1 uncultured Ktedonobacteraceae bacterium
ACGACGAGGGTGTAATAAATTAAGGCCCCTACACAACCGTACATTATGACGACATGTTGTCATATTAATATAGAAAGGAATGAAATATGTCTACTATCATTGCTCCTACGCCAAAAGAAGCTTGGTTTATCAATCGCAATTTTGTGTTGTTGTGGGTGGGTCAAAGTATCTCAAGTGTCGGTGATTTTTTCTTTAGTACAACGCTTACCCTATGGGTAGCAACACAACTTGCGAAAGGTCAATCTTGGACACCGCTTGCGGTCAGTGGTGTTGCATTAGCGAACGTGGTGCCTTTGTTACTCGTTGGACCAGTTGCGGGTGTGTTTGTAGATCGGTGGGATAAGCGTCAGACGATGCTGCGTATGGATGTTCTGCGGACAATCATTGTTGCAGTATTGCTTCTTGTGATTATGCTAACATCACAATATTTCAGCGTGAAAGACGCTCATGTAGATATATGGCTTCTTGCAAGTATTTATATTACTGGAATACTTGTAAGCGTGTGTTCTCAGTTCTTTAGTCCATCGCGTATGACCTTCATTGGCGATGTTGTACCGGACTCGTTGCGTGTACGTGCGGTCAGCTTTAGCAGTATTTCGTTCAATCTCTCGTTAATCATCGGGCCAGCACTGGCGGCTCCACTCTATTTCGCCTTTGGTGTGCAGTGGGCTATCGCAATTGATGTGCTCTCGTTTGTTGCCTCGTTCTCAGCAATACTTGCTGTTCGCGTACCGCATGTAACCACAAGTAGTGAGACTAAACAAAAAAAGAACTTTTGGCACGAGTTCCACGAGGGCTTACGCGTGTTTAGGAGGAACAACGTATTAGTAGTCCTCTTACTCGCTGGTATGCTTTTTCAGCTTGGGGCAGGGTCATCTGATGCTCTCTACGTGTTGTTCGCCATCCAAAACCTCCATACGCCGCAAAACCTGCTTGGTCTCTTCGGGTCAACCTATGGTACGGGTGTTATTCTTGGCTTACTTGTCATAGCCTTTTTTGCACGAAGAATAGGCGAAGTACGTATCTTCTGGCTTTCCTTTCTGCTCTTTGGAGGGTGTATGGTCATCTTTGGCAGACTTACTACTTTTATACCTGGTTTGGTGATATTCTTCCTACTTGGCTTTGCAAATGCAGGAATTATTGTCGTCGTTGGACCACTTATGTTGCGTGTGACACCGCGTGCGTTTATGGGACGTGTACAATCGGTGAATACACCGCTTATCACAGGTTCTTCGTTAGCTTCAACTGCGCTTGCCGGAGTGCTGGCTAGTACCGCGTTACATGGTTTTCATGCATCCTGGCTTGGAAGCGCATTTGGACCGTTAGACACAATTTTTTCGGTCTCCGGTGTTATCGTCATGGGTGCGGGACTCTATGTATTCCTTGCTCTACGAAACAATAAAAGTGTAAAGCTTCCAGCAAAAGAAGTAGCTCAAAGTATGTAACCGTTATGACTCATCAACACGTATACCAGACAGTACCCATTTTTTAATGTTTCTTTAGGCAACACACTTGTCTATCGTCTGGTAGTTGAAGCGAGAATAAGAACAGGAGAAAGAAGCACATGGCGAGCAGACCACTGAGCGACCTCTGGCGAATCAAACCAGTTGATCTCATCCTGAAACAAAGTGGCGACAAAGAGCATGGACTCAAGCGCACATTGACTGCATTCAGTATCACACTCCTTGGTGTAGGGGCCATTGTGGGGACAGGTATTTTTGTATTAACGGGTGTCGCTGCGGCGGAGTACGCTGGTCCTGGACTAATATTCTCATTTATTGTAGCAGGTATTGTTAGTGGTCTCGCCGCTATTTGTTACGCTGAATTTGCCAGTACTGTACCTATCGCGGGCAGTGCATACACGTATTCCTATGCAACACTCGGCGAACTTGTTGCCTGGATCATTGGTTGGGACTTGGTTTTAGAGTATGCGGTCGGTGCTGGTGCTGTCAGTATTGGTTGGTCAGGCTATATTGTTGATCTATTAAAAGGTGCATTCGGCATCGTGCTACCTAAAGCACTTACCGTATCGCCTTTCTCTGGTGGCATCGTCAACTTACCAGCCGTACTGATCATTCTGGCCGTTACTGCCTTGCTTATTCTTGGAACCTCACAAAGCACAATAGTCAACAACGTCATCGTGTTTATCAAACTGGCTGTGATCGTGTTCTTTCTCATTGTCGGCTTTGGACACATCAATACCGCCAACTGGAACCCGTTTCTTCCCTTTGGCATTGGTGGTATTCTGCGTGGTGCAAGTATCATCTTCTTTGCCTACATCGGTTTTGACCAAATCTCAACCTCGGCGGAAGAGACCAAGGATCCTGCAAAAGCGTTGCCTATCGGCATCTTTTTGAGCCTCTTGATTTGTACCGTCCTCTATATTGCAGTGACCGCCGTACTGACAGGAATAGTCTCATACAAGAAACTTGATGTCGCATCGCCTGTTTCTCATGCGCTCATTCTGCTTGGCTTGAACACTGCTGGCTCGATCATCTCCGTTGGAGCGGTCTGTGGTCTGACAACGGTATTAATTGTGTTGCTCTATGGACAGAGCCGCATCTTTTTCTCGATGGCGCGTGATGGTCTACTCCCTGGTTTGTTTTCACGTGTGCATCCGCGCTTCCGTACACCCTACCTATCAAGTCTCATTGTTGGCGTGGTGGTTGCCGCGATAGCTGGTTTTATCCCAATTGATATCGTGGCGCAACTCACCAATATTGGAACACTCTCGGCATTTGTGCTGGTCTCAATTGCGGTATTGGTTCTACGGCGGACACAGCCGGACCTGAAGCGTGGCTATCGTGTCCCATTTGTGCCATTTATTCCGATCCTTTCCATCATTGCCTCGTTTGTGCTGATTGTAAGTCTGCCATTTGTTACCATTGCTCGCTTCTTCGTTTGGCTAGCCATTGGCCTGCTGGTGTACTTCCTCTATAGTAGGCGGAGGAGCCATCTTGAAGAAGGGTATGTAGAGCCAGAGAATAATGAGGAAGCTGTGATAAACGACGCTTCATAAAAGCAAGAAAGAAAAGAGGTGGGGGGGGCAAAAGCAAATGCAATAGAACAGGAATCGTTTGTTT
>CAXTWV010000422.1:3093-3918 GCA_964248005.1 uncultured Ktedonobacteraceae bacterium
ACACCATTTGGTTGTGCCAAACAACCCCCTTCCCCCCCCCAACCTCTTTTCTTTCTTGCAAGACTTTTCGCACTCGCCCTGTCAGTGAGGGCTATAATTAGGAAGCGTAAAACATATTTTTGTAAGAAAGAGTAATACATGCAAATTGACCTTCCTTCATCCTGGCATTCTCTCCTGGCTCAGGAGCTAGAGCAGCCATATTTCCAGGTATTACAGCGTTTTGTTGATGATGAACGCCAGCATTACACAGTCTTCCCATCAGAGCAAGATGTGTTCAATGCGTTGAAACTTGCACCATACGAGGATGTGAATGTCTTGTTGCTAGGGCAAGACCCATATCATGACGACAATCAGGCTCACGGTTTGTGCTTCTCGGTGCGTCCCGGCATCAAACCACCTCCCTCACTTGTCAACATGTATAAAGAATTACAGAGCGATGTTGGCTTTCGCATTCCCAACAATGGCTATCTTGTACCATGGGCGCAGCAAGGAATACTCATGCTTAATGCGGTCTTGACAGTACGTGCTCATACCCCTAATTCGCATAAAGGTCATGGCTGGGAAATTTTTACTGATGCGATCATCCGTCGTGTCAATGCGAAAGAGAGTCCGGTGATATTCGTGTTATGGGGAGCCTATGCACAGAAGAAAATCAGCTTGATCGATACCTCACGTCATACTATCATACAGTCCGCGCATCCCTCGCCACTTTCGGCACGCAATGGCTTCTTTGGCAGCAAGCCATTCTCAGCCATCAATGAGGCACTACGGAAGTCTGGCAAGCCAGAGATTGATTGGCAATTGCCCAATCTGTAGGGACCGATT
>CAXTWV010000423.1:0-3910 GCA_964248005.1 uncultured Ktedonobacteraceae bacterium
AAGAGGGCAAAAAAAGAATATACATGACAGAAGGTGTCAGTATTGATATGGTACACTTGTTCTTGTAATTGCACTAGTTAGGAGGGGTCTTCGTGCTCAAACGAGAATTTACTGTCACTGATGAATATCGCTATAATCGTGCTACTCCAACGCGCTGGATTGTCTCGCATCTTGCTCGCTATAAGTTCGCTGTGCTTCGCTTCATGAGTGCGGCAGTCCTGGCAAACATCTTCAACGCCTCTGTGCCAGCACTGACGGGTGTCGCATTTAATGCAGTCAGCAATAATAGTAGGTCACAGTTGCTTACTGTAGTGATCGGTCTGCTTGTGGTGATCGCGCTGACAGGCATAACCGATCTGACTGCGCGGTTGTCAGCGGAGATACTGGGTAAACGCTTTGCACGTGACTCACGCGACGAACTCTATCTGAGTTTGTTGAGTAAGAGCCAGACATTTCACAATAGGCAACGCGTAGGCGATGTGATGGCGCGTGCCTCAAACGACATTACGCAACTGAGCGACATGGTTGTACCAGGGTTTGATATCATCTTCGACTCGTTCACCGCGCTCGTTGTGCCAATGGTCTTCATTGTCTTCATCAATCCACAGTTGTTGCTAGCACCGCTGCTTTTTGTTGTCCTGTTCCTTATTGCGCTACGAAGTTATTCGCGCAAGCTCAATCCGGTTTCCGACAGTATGCGCGAACAGTTCGGCACAATGAACGCGGTCCTGAACGAAGCGGTCTCCGGTGTCGAGGTCGTCAAAGCCACTGGGCAAGAGCTACAAGAGCAACACAAGTTCAGGCATAACGCCTCATTGTATCGTGACTACTTTGTCAAGAATGGACAGATACAGGGTCGCTATCTTCCAACACTTTTAGCAGCGATTGCCTTAGCAGGGGCCTTCTTACACGGCTTGTATCTGTTATCACAACATCAGCTTACGGTTGGTGGATTAGTCTCATATATGGGCCTAATGGCGATTATCCGCTTCCCGGCCTTCATGTCGATTTGGAGTTTTAGCCTTGTGCAGTTGGGTGTCGCGGCATCAGAACGTATTCTCAGTTTGATGCGCGAAGAGACCGAGTTAGACGAGAACGAGGGTGGTTTCCGTACACAGATGCAGGGCGATATTGTCTTCGAGAACGTCACGTTTAGTTATGGTAATACGCCTATCCTGAAAAATGTTTCCTTTCATGCCAAGCCAGGACAGACCATCGCTATTGTCGGGCAAACTGGTTCTGGCAAAAGCACGATGACAAAGCTTGTGAACCGTATCTATGATGTTGACTCAGGTCGTGTCCTTGTCGATGGAGTCGATGTGCGTGAGTGGAACCTCGATGCCTTGCGTTCACAGGTCTCGACTATCGAGCAAGATATCTTTCTGTTCTCACGTTCAATCTCCGAAAACATTGGGTATGGCCTGGGACAAAAAGCGACGCAAGAGGCTATTGAGCAAGCCGCTAAAGATGCACAGGCCGATGAGTTTATCAACAGCTTCAAGGAAGGCTATAACACGGAGATTGGTGAGCGTGGTGTCACACTATCTGGTGGACAACGCCAGCGTATCGCCATTGCGCGTGCCCTGCTGACTGATCCACGTATTCTCATTCTCGATGACTCGACCAGCGCAATTGATAGTGCCACTGAGGACGAGATACAGAAGGCCATTCGACGCTTGCTAGAGGGGCGTACCACACTGCTCATCACGCACCGTCTCTCACAGATTCGTTGGGCCGACAACATCCTGGTCGTGCGGCGCGGAGAAATCGTCGATCAGGGCACACACGACGAGCTGATCCAACGCAGCGATACCTACCGCCGCATCTTCGCCCCACGTGAACGTATTATTGAATCTGTACCAACGGCCGTTGGTGGCGAATAAGGAGATACAACTATGGGCTTCATCATGGATGGTCTGGATGCTGAGGCATATGACCGGACATATAAAGATAGTCAACTCGTCAAGCGTATTATCAATTACTTCAAACCGAAGATGAGGATTATCGTCTTCCTCACAATATTGATTGTGCTTAGCTCATTACTTGATACAGCTTTTCCCATATTGGTATCACAAGGCATAGATGCACTCACCTCATCGAAGGCGACACAAACCGCAATCCTATTGGTTATGTTCATCCTGATTTCGGGTGTGCTTTCGTGGGTGTGTAATCTGTTTCGGCAGTGGTATAGCGCGAAGGCTGTGGGCGATGTCGTGTTGCAGATACAGACAGATGCCTTTAACGCGGTCATGGACCGTGACATGTCATTCTTTGATGAGTTTTCGAGCGGGAAGATCGTAAGTCGAGTAACTTCCGACACAGAAAAGTTCGCTACTGTCGTTACGCTTACCTTGAACTTGATTAGTCAAGTGTTGCTCTTCTTTCTCGTTGGTGGTGTCCTCTTTTCAAGAAATGTGACGCTTGCATTGTTAGCTTTTACGATTGCACCTGCTATTGTTGTGATCGCGTTAGCCTTTCGTCGTATCGCACGCACCTCGACACAGCGTTCGCAGCGTTCAAGTGGGCGTGTCAATGCGAATGTGCAGGAGATCATTAGTGGCATTACGGTGGCGAAGAATTTTCGGCAAGAGCAGAACATGTATGATGCCTTCAAGAGAGTCAATCAGCAGGCGTATCAGGTCAATGTGCGTTCGGGTTTTCTCTATAATGGCGTCTTCCCGATTCTGCTCATCATCGCCAATCTTGGCACAACCATTGTCGTGTACTTTGGTGGTCAAAGCGTGTTGGGCCATCATATCTCGGCGGGTGACTGGTTTCTGTTTGTGCAAGGTATCGGTCTGCTCTGGTTTCCGCTTACAAGCATTGCCTCGTTTTGGAGTCAGTTCCAACTGGGCTTAGCGGCAAGCGAACGCATCTTTGCCTTGCTGGATGCGGAGCCACGTGTGCATCAAAACGATAATCAACCTGTAAGCAGGTTGGATGGCAAGATCGAGTTCAAAAACGTCTTCTTTAGTTATGATGATCGTCAAACGGTGCTTGCAGACTTCAACCTGACTATTGCGGCAGGTGAAACAGTCGCGCTGGTAGGGCATACAGGAGCGGGTAAATCGAGTCTGGGTAGATTAGTCTCGCGTTTTTACGAGTTTCAAGGTGGTCAGTTGCTGATTGACGGACGCGACATCCGTAGCTTTGACTTGATCGCGTATCATCGCTTGCTCGGTATTGTGCCACAGGTGCCATTCCTGTTTTCTGGCACGGTCGCGGATAATATCCGCTACGCACGACCAGAGGCAAGCGACGAAGAGGTGGTGTCGGTTGCGCGTCGTATTGGCAATGGCGATTGGTTAGAGGCTTTGCCTGATGGTGTCGGGACGCTTGTTGGTGAGGCTGGCAAAGCTCTTTCAATGGGGCAACGTCAGCTTGTCGCGCTGGCTCGCGTGCTGCTGCAAAACCCGTCCATTCTCATTCTTGATGAGGCCACAGCTAGTGTTGACCCACTGACGGAGGCGCAGATTCAAGAGGGCTTGGATACTGTCTTAGCACATCGTACCTCAATTATCATTGCGCACCGCCTCTCGACCATCCGCTATGCCGACCGTATCATCGTCCTCGATAAAGGGCGCATCGTCGAAGAGGGTAGCCACGATACCTTAATGAAACGTGGTGGACACTACGCGGACCTGTACAATACGTACTTCCGTCACCAGTCGCCTGATTACAGACCAGGAGAAGGATTTGTCCCTGTGCTGCTGCCTGTAGGCGAAGGAAACGCGTAAATACACCATCTGGTATGAGTCATCCTTAATGTTTAAGAAACGCTTCTCGCACCGTTTCTCAACCATGGCATGACAGGGGCAAGCCTTGTCACACCATACACGAACATTGAGGATGACGCATAATCGCTCCTACGACACCCAAAAATACTACTCTTTTGTACACAAAGGGCATC
>CAXTWV010000424.1:0-3908 GCA_964248005.1 uncultured Ktedonobacteraceae bacterium
ACTTGCCAATCTTCTCTCAGATAGCTTAGAATAAGTGTACAAACACTTCCTCGTGCTGCACGGCACTAGTTTTTATTACTGGATGGAGGCTCACGTTGGAGCAGGAACAAGCAGTTATACCAACATATTCTACTATCGAGGATATTCAACGGGCGATGTTTGCCCAGAGTTATATAGCAGACCGCAGTCTGGCGACCGCCGTTTTTCTTGCACTGAAACAACGTAAGCCACTTTTGCTAGAGGGTGAACCAGGAGTAGGCAAGACAGAAATTGCCAAGGTTTTGTCAGCAATGCTTCATACGAAGCTGATCCGCTTACAGTGCTATGAGGGTATTGATGTCAATACGGCAGTCTACGAATGGAATTATACGCGTCAGATGCTGCACATTCGGCTGATGGAAGCGGGTGGCACAGACCGTCAGGAAGAGCTAAAAGCTATATTCGGCCCTGATTTCTTGATGCAACGTCCGCTCTTGCAAGCTATCGATCCCGCAAATGCATTGCCACCTGTTTTACTCATCGACGAACTGGACCGCAGCGATGAAGAGTTCGAGGCGTATCTGCTCGAATTACTGTCCGATTTCCAGATTACTATTCCAGAAATCGGCACTATTAAGGCCAAAGAGCCGCCATTCGTGATTATCACATCGAACCGCACACGCGAAATTCATGATGCATTGCGTCGGCGCTGTCTCTACTACTGGATTGATTTTCCTACGCTCGACAAAGAGTACTCGATTGTGACGGCACGTATGCCACAAGTCCCACAACGGTTGGCGCGACAGGTGTGTACATTTGTACGCGACTTACGCACAATTGATTTATTCAAAGCTCCCGGTGTCGCCGAGACGCTTGACTGGATTAGTTCGCTACTCGCGCTTGACCAGACCGAGCTTCTGGAAGGACCTGTACGCGATACGCTTGGTGCGCTCCTGAAGTATCAGGACGATGTGTTGAAGGTCGGCGGCAATGATCTCACCAAGACACTGCAAAAGGCACGAGGGGCGTCCTAAGCATGAACACACCCTCACAACAAAATGAGCAGCCGTTAGAGATGCGCCCATTGGATATCGAACGTGGAGAACGCTTGCTGTATCGCTTGACGGAGTTTGGGCGTATTCTGTGGGAGGTTGGTATTGGTGTTGGGCCACGTCAAATGCTTGATCTCGTCGAGACACTGGGCTATATTGACCTGACGAATAAAGAAGATTTTTATAACACGCTGAAATGTAGTCTTGTCACAAAGCATGAGCAAGAAGCGGTGTTTAACCAGATGTTTAGCTACTACTGGTTTTTGCGTGATAAGCAGGACAAGAAAGCTGAACAAAATGGCAACGCGCGTCGCGATGAACGTCGAATGCGCCTTCCACCGTCGGAGCGCAAACGTTTAGCCGAGCATATGAACTCGATGGAGCAGCGTAAAGAGCTTCGCCAAGAAATGCGCGAAACCGAACGCAGACGTGGGCGCGAACCGGAAGAAGATGATTACGACGATGATCGAGGCGACCCACAAGGGACAGCCTTTAGCGCGGTTGAGCAGTTACGCAAAAAAGACTTTGAGGACTTCACGTGGGACGAAGTGCAAGAAGCGAAAAAGCTGATGGCAGATATGCGCTGGCATCTTGGTATGCGTCCCACACGTCGTAAAAAACCGTCACGTGCAGGTTCCTATCCTGATATGCGTCGTATTGTTCGACGTAACCTCAAATATGGGGCCGAATTGATTGAGTTGACATGGCGTAAGACCAAACGCAAGCCACGTCCTCTTGTGATCATTTGTGATATCAGTGGCTCGATGAGCCTGTATTCACGGTTACTGCTGCACTTTATCCATACCATCTCGAATGGGTTGATGAATGTCGAAGCGTTTGTCTTCGGTACACGATTGACACGTATTACGCGACAACTCAAAAAACGTGACGTAGACGATGCTGTTCGTGATGTGTCCAAGTCTGTACAAGATTGGTCTGGCGGCACACGTATTGGTGACGCGTTGCATTTCTTCAACCACAATTGGGCCAAACGCGTTTTGGGACGAGGTGCAGTCGTATTAGTCATTAGTGATGGTTGGGATCGCGGTGACTCAGGTATACTCGCGGTCGAAATGGATCGCTTGCAGCATAGTTGCCATCGTCTGATCTGGCTCAATCCATTACTAGGCTCACCGGACTATCGTCCGCTCACGATTGGGATGAAGACAGCACTTCCCTTTATCGACAATTTCTTGTCCGCCCACAACCTGGACAGCCTAATAGATCTGGGCAACCTGCTCAGTTCGATTGATGATAGTCGTCCGGTCCGCAATGGTGCCGCACGCCGTAAAGCTGTCGAGGCATGGAGCAAACCAAAACGGATGTGAAACACTTCACATTTCGGAAAAAAAATGCGCAGAAACGCAACTTCCTGTACCCTTATTCGTCTGAATAAAGAGAGTATATGTGTGGACTACGTGGACACGAGGGAAAAACATCTTCGTATCACGTACAGTACCATTGTGGGGGTGGAATGGAATTATGATTGCATTATCGTCTATAATCGTGAATAAAGAAGGGTACATATATGGCAAATAATTATAATCCACAGGGTCAGCCGCCTCCACAGGAGCCGCAGGGAAAACTGGTATTAGGTGGCACCCCTCAAAATTCATCAAACAATGCACGGCGTAAGCCATATCAATATCAAGGACCAACACAAGCAGCACAGGAGCCAGTTGGAAATCCGCAACGACAGGGAGACCTCCAGAACCATTATGGACAACAACCTGGCTATCAAGGCTATCAGCAGAATTATCCGAGGCAGAATGTACAGGCCAATCCTGCACCAAGTCCTTATCAGGCAGAGCAACAACGTCCGCTATCACCAACACCACAAGCACCGAAACGACGTGGCAAAAGGCGTAATGGGTGTGCTATTGGGTGTCTTTCAGTGGCTATCCTTCTAGTGATAGTAGGCATCTTTGCGTTCAGTACAGTACAACGTGTACTCGCATTTGGTTCTGCCATCTCGACACAAAAGAATGCATTGAGTACGCAAACAGGGTATATGAGTACGAGTGATCGTACAAATGTGCTTATCATGGGCTACGGTGGAGGTAGTCATGATGGTGCATACCTTACCGACTCCATGTCTATTGTGAGCCTACTACCTCAAAATCACCATACATCGCTCATATCGGTTCCACGCGACTTGTTTGTGCAGTATCCACCTAGTTCGGGGCAATATATGAAGATCAATGCGGTCTATGAAAATGCGGCTGGCTATACGAATAAAGACCCACAAGCGGGAGGCGATGCGGCAGCGGCAAAAGAATCGCTCGTTACAGGGCTAAATGTCAAGTATTGGGTCACGATTGATTTCACAGGCTTCCGCAAACTAATCGACTCGCTTGGCGGTATCAATGTATACGTACCTGATTCGTTTAATGCATGTTACCCCAAGAACGACGATGCGAACGTAGACCCAAGTTGGATCAAAGTTCAGTTCAACAAAGGTATGCAACACATGGATGGTGCAACGGCTATCGAGTATGCGCGTGCGCGTGAACCATTGGAAGTATGTGGCAAAGGAACATCGGAAAACCTTGCTGAGTTGACAGACTTTGGACGCTCGGCTCGTCAACAAATCATCGTCAAAGCTGTTTTGTCCGACGTAAAGCAAGTATCAACATGGCCTAAACTTTTTAATGCAATGGATGCGCTCAAGAGTACGATTTATACCAACATGTCCTTTGCTGACCTGTCAGAGTTCGCGTTGAAAATGGACCTTAACGATCCCAAAACGGCACACATTGGTTTGAGTAACCAGAATGTGTTAGTAGACAGTACAGCATCTGATGGTGGCTATATTCTGAGTCCACAGAATAACGATTGGAGTCTCATTCCTAAGTATATACAGCAGCATTTGTATAA
>CAXTWV010000425.1:0-3894 GCA_964248005.1 uncultured Ktedonobacteraceae bacterium
CGTATGGATGGGTACCATATTTGCCAGATAATACGCAAAAACTTGCAGTTTCGTCAGATTCCAATTATCATGCTAAGTGGGAAGGACGGATTGTTTGACAAGATGCGCGGTCGCCTTGCTGGTTCTACTGAATATCTCACAAAACCGTTTGAAGCAGGCGAACTAGTACAGACCGTGAAAAAACATCTTGCGAACTGGGAAGAGCGGAGGGCCGAGCATATGCCACTTCAACAAGAAGGTATACGCCATCGCCTACGCTACCGGGGCTAGGAACTATGTCAACCTCTCTAAAGATGTCTATAGACATATAGAGAGATATGCCAGTGTGATAGCCATCCTTTCCCATCACGCTGGTGTGCCGTAACTAGGAAAGGTATAATGGGATGTCGGGGCAGAAGATACTCGTGGTAGACGATAGTTGGACAGAATTGACCATGATCGTTACCCCTTTACGTAATAGTGGGTTCGATGTGGTCACCGCTGTTGACGGTGACGAGGCCGTCGAGAAAGTCTTTAAAGAGCGTCCAAATTGTATTGTTTTGGACGTGGTGTTACCCAAACAAAATGGGTTTCAATTATGTCGTAAGCTTAAAAACTACGAAGCAAGTAAACATATTCCAATAATTTTATTGACAAGTAAAAATACGCCACTTGATCGCTCCTGGGGATTGAGACAAGGTGCTGATCTCTACATGACGAAGCCGTTCAATATTGATGAGCTAGTGGCAAATGTACGAAGCCTTGTGTAAATGTTTGGTTGCATCTGAAATGTATATGCTACGACCTCTCCAATTCATGAGAGGCTCGTAGCGTATCTCTCGAATCTCTCTTATCTACCTGTCAGGAAGAAGACATCTCTGTCTTTTTGCACTACTTACGCAGTACAGAAAAGGGACTTTTGGGCTATGCAGTGAGTAGGAGTGATAGTTGTGATAAACGAAGACTCGAAAAAGCCATATGACTCTCAGCGTTCTTCCTCCGCGACGAATCAGCAGCAGCGGATTTTGGCTGCAACTGCTCAAATGCAGCGTTTACAGGCCGCTCAGGGAGCTACAGAGCATGATGCTGCCGAACGCGTTCCTGTTGTTGCTGGTGAACAATATCTGGTATTTTCGTTACATGAGCAAGAATTTGCGGTTAAGGCAGAGCTAGTACAAGGCGTTGAGCGTCCTATGTATATCACTCCCGTTCCTAATGTAGTATCATGGGTACATGGTGTGGTAAATTTGCGTGGCTCTATTGCCTCGGTCGTCGATTTGAGAGCATTTTTAGGGCTAGAAGAGGTTGCTAGCAGTCCACGCACTCGTGTCCTCTCGTTACAAGCGAACGAAATGGTCATTTGCTTAACTGTGGATAGTGTGAGCGAAATGCTTCCCATTCCACAGGCAAATATCGTGAGTGGAAGTACACATTCAACGTTCATTCCACAATGGATTGCTTCCTATGCTACGAGTTATGCACTGTTTGGTAATCGGGTAGTTGTGCTACTAGATGTCGCGCATCTCCTCTTTTCCGATAAAATGCAACGTTACTAATTTCTTGAGGCGGCAGAGCGAAATGTCAACATATTTGACGCGATGTAGATATTTTTTTATCAATAGGAGGTCTGGCGAATGAACCCTGACCGCAATAAGGGCGGGATGACCGTCAATGCGCTTATGCTTACAGGCATAACTGCTTCAACCGGCATTCCCGTGCTTCTTTTCGCATTACTTGGCTTTGTCTATGTAACCTTAAACTCAGGTTCCACTACAAAATCCGGTTCCACAACATTTGGATTGGTTATCCTCGGATGCGCGATTACAGCACTTCTTCTTGTATTCACCATCAACTACTTTGTGCAGCGTAGGATAAAAGATAAGTTGCTCGGTCTCAACGACGTGTGTCGTGATTATGCGGCAGGCGATCACAATGCACGCGCATCTGTACAAGGTGATGACGAGTTCGCTATGCTTTCAAATTCACTCAATAGCGTGTTTGATGGTCAGGGTGGAAACGCATCACCACACATGAACGCCGCTAGTGGCGGTGATGCCGCTGCTCTACAAGCACAAATCGAAAAACTTTTGCAAGAGGTCAGTGCCGTTGGTGACGGTGATCTACGCGTTCAGGCAGAAGTTACACCCGACACATTGGGTGTGCTCGCAGACTCGTTCAACTACATGATCGAGGAACTCGCAAAGGTTGTTGGTCGTGTACAATCAACGGCTGTACAGGTAACAAATGCTACACGTCGTATTCTTGATCGTTCCGCGGACCTTGCACAAGCGTCAGAAACACAAGTAGCTCAAATATCTCAAACTTCACAAGCAGTTGAAGCCCTCGCTATCTTCATTCAAAATGTGGCGCGTAACGCTATGTCGAGCGTGGAAGTGGCACAAGAAGCCTTGCGCAGTGCCAATAGTGGTCAACAATCGGTTCGTCAAACGATTGATGGCATGATGCTCATTCGTGAGAACGTGCAAGAAACCTCGAAAAAGATCAAACGCTTGGGAGAACGTTCCAATGAGATTGGTGAGATTGTGCGTATTATCGAAGATATCGCCGATCAAACAAACCTCCTGGCTTTGAACGCTGCCATTCAGTCGGCAATGGCTGGTGAGCACGGGCGTGGCTTCGCTGTCGTTGCGGATGAAATCCGTCTTCTTGCCGAACGTTCAACGGAGTCAACGAAGCGTATCGCCACACTTGTAAAAAGCATTCAAGGTGATACCTACGACGCAGTGGTGGCTATGGAAGATAGCACCCAGGAAGTGGTGAAAGGCTCTCAACTTGCTGATGAAGCAGGTCGTGCGCTGAACTCCATCTATAGTGCTGTAGAACGACAAGCGAAGATGATCGAAAGCATCGCGCGTTCCGCACAAGAACAGACACCCGTTTCGGAAGCTGTCGCTGTCACAATGGTTCAAATCTCAGAAGTCATTCGCCAGACTGACGCAGGAACGCAGGAAGCCGCTGTAAGTGTAAGCTATCTCGCGGAGCTTTCCGAGCAATTGCGTGCTTCTGTGTCCACTTTCCGCTTGCCGGATCGTGGAAACGAAGCTTCTGGCACGTTATCTCATTTGACATCTATAACAGAGATGTCTGGTGGTAATGGACAAATGTTCACACCGGCCCTGAACTCTGGCTTGCCTCCAATGGAGACAAACGACTGGGGTCAAGGGTTTGCTGGAAATTTCCCACCATTACCAGAGCCAGGAAATTCAGGTTCTCTCGTTGCGTTGTCGTCTCGTTCCGGTCAATACTCATTTGACAATCAGCAAGACTTTGGTGTTCCAGCGAGTTTTGGAGGACAGCAGCAATATACGAACGGCAACCAACAATCTTATGGTTTCCAGCCTCAATTTTCGGGTCAGCAAGATTTTGGAGATTTGCAATTCCCCGATCAGGGCTTTGGGGAACAGCAGTTTTCGAGCCAACCGAACTTTGGGCAGTACAATAATCAACAAGGATTTGGTGGTAATCAGCAGTACGGCAACCAACAACAGAACGGCAATCAATACAACAGTCAACAAGATTTTGGTGATATGAACGCCTTCAATGGTTTTGAGAATCAGCCGAGTTTCAATGGGGGCAACGGTCAAGGGAGTCAGGGCTTTAGTGGACAAAACCAAGCATTTTCTCCACCAATCAGTCAGATGCCTATGTCCCAACCATTCAATCAAGGTGTGCCACCTTCACAAGGCTCTCCCGCCCCTCGCCAGCGTCGGCCTACTAGCCCAGGTCAGCAAGGTCAGCCATCACCATTTAACCAAGACCAAGTTCCCTTCTCGAATAACGGAGACTTTGGTCGCTAGCAAGCCAGCGTTGCGCTGTGCCAATCTTTAGATAGGTACAGTGCAATACTAGAATAGTGGGTGTGCGTAACATGTCGAATGCGTTTGACAAAATGTC
>CAXTWV010000426.1:0-1934 GCA_964248005.1 uncultured Ktedonobacteraceae bacterium
AACGTGAACCCCTCCCCACCCATCTTTGGGCGCAATGAATTGCTGCCCCTACCGATGGAATTCCCGCATGTGGTTGTCAAAGTTCATCAGGTATAAGTGTCCTATAAAGAGCAAAGGAGCAACATATCATGGATGCAACCGTGGCACGCAAAATGTATCGCGCACTTGAACCGTATCACGCGATGATTTATTTTGTGCCAGAGGCAAGCGAGAGATACAAGGCATATGGTATTGGTGGACGTATGGGGTATTTTGCTTCACGTGGTGCGCCAATGGGTGCAGTCTCGGCTGATCTGATTATTTCGGCATTCTACAATTTCAATCCAGGGCTGGTGCGCAGCGCGATTCCTGCCGCATGGCAACGCGCCACACCCACACAAATTCTCGACGCCCGCTTTGCTGGTGCTGACGCTGCCCTTCGTCGCGTGCTAGGCGAGCGCATTAGTAGTCCAGAGGTAGCAGAGGCAGCTCAACTCGCACGTGAAGCCAGTAATGGGTGTACTGAGCAAGGACGAATTACGTATGCCGCTCATGCGACACTGGAATGGCCTACAGAAGCCCATATGGTCTTGTGGCACGCGATCACCTTGTTGCGCGAGTTTCGTTTCGGTGGACATGTTGCCGCATTGATGGCTGATGAAGTTGGTCCCTGTGAGGCTCTTGTGATGCATGCCGGCACAGGTGAGGTCTCGCGTAAGGCATTGCAGACGACGCGTAGTTGGTCTGACGAGGAATGGGAAGCGGCTGCTCAAGGCTTACAAGCACGCGGCTTGCTCACATCCGAAGGAATGCTTACCGATGAAGGCAAGGCCCACCGCGATAAAGTGGAGCAGATGACGGATTCGCTTGCCCTCGCTCCCTGGCAACATCTCGGCGACGCCAAATGTGAGCGTCTACGTGAACTCGGACGCCCCTTGAGCCGCGCCATCGTTGACGCAAAAGCCATCCCAGGTGGCTTCTAAGAACGTTATTTTTTCATTGAGGAAAGGATAATATCCATATGCCAGTTGATCCACAAGCCCAGGCACTCCTTGACATGCTTACAGCTATGAATGTCCCTCCAATGCATACACAATCGGTCGCAGAGGTTCGCGCTTCTTACGATGCGATGGCTCAGTTTAGAGGTGTACAGGAAGACGTGCATGCAGTTGAGAATCGCACGATTCCAGGGCCAGCAGGTGAGATACCAGTACGCATCTACACACCGGAGGGCGCGGGACCGTTCCCTGTCCTGGTCTATTTTCATGGTGGAGGCTGGACGATTGGGACACTCGATAGTCATGATGGTGTATGTCGTTCGTTAACAAATCAAGCTCAATGTATCGTCGTTTCCGTTGACTATCGGCTCGCACCCGAACACAAATTTCCTGCGGCAGTTGAGGACGCATACGCGGCAACAGTATGGGTCGCTCAAAACGCCGCAAGTATTCATGGTAGCCCTGACCGTATCGCCGTTGGTGGCGATAGCGCGGGTGGCAATCTGGCAGCGGTCGTGTCGCAGATGGCACGTGACAAAGACGGCCCTAAGCTTGTGTATCAATTACTCGTCTATCCCGCAACCGACTACTTTATCCCTGGCACAGCGTCGATTCGTGAGAATGGCGAGGGCTATTTTCTCACCTACGATTCGATGGTCTGGTTTTGGAACCACTATGCCACAAGCGAGGAAGACTCATTTAATCCATTGATGGCACCACTTCGCGCCAAGGATTTTCACAATCTGCCGCCCGCACTGGTGATTACCGCCGAGTACGACCCGTTGCGTGACGAAGGCGAGATGTACGCGGCAAAGTTGCAAGAGGCTGGCGTTACCGTGACCTCGACACGCTACAACGGCATGATACACGGCTTCTTCTCAATGGCGAACCTCATGGACCAGAGCAAAGTCGCCATTGCCGAGGCTGCCGCCGCGTTGCGTGCCGCATTCGCGTAAA
>CAXTWV010000426.1:2034-3894 GCA_964248005.1 uncultured Ktedonobacteraceae bacterium
ATGGATAACACGCTCACCTCCCTCGAAGCATATCGCAGGGATGTGCCACAATTAGAGCGAAAGCGCGAACAACTATGCACCGAACTTCGACATGCATGGCATGACGAGAACTACACACGTGTTATATCGCTTGTGGGAGACCTTGCTTATCTGGTCGGACGTTTCACCAATAATGAAGAAGGTGAACATGTCCTTTTGTTAGGCATTCAGGCCAGCCGACACCTGCACGATCAGCAACATCTCGCACAGTTCTTGAGCCGTTTGGCAGGCTTGCTTTGCACACATGATAAATTTGATCAAGCGTTACAAGTATGGCAAGAGAGCGAAGAGGTGGCACGAGGATTTGGCTATCCTGTCTCGCTCTGGGAGCCGCTTTATCAGGTCGCGCATATCGCCGACCTGTTAGGAGCCTATGGCCTGTATCAACGTTTCGCTGAACAACTTCTACATGCGGAACACGTTGACGATCCCAGAAATGTACCCCTTGCACTCTTCATTCGTGGCTTTTATGCGCGTAATCGTGGCGAGAAAGACAGTGCCTATAATGACTATACGACGTGCTTGCGTCTGCTTGCGGAACAGCACCTGTGTAGTGGAGCATCCCCTTATACTGACTTTTTTCTGTTAGAAGTGCAGACCGAGCTTGCCCGTACCCAAAATGCGTATGTACATGCAAGAAGCTATGGAGACGCAGCAATCGCGCTTGCACGTGCCTTTTGTGATCCTTATACCGTCACCGCGTTACTCATCGATCAGGCGTGCTTTGCGTATCAACAAGGTATCCTTCATGACACATATCTTTTTGTGCAACAATTGCTCGACACAACGGAGCCTATTCCACCATCCTATCACAGTAGATATGGACATTATATGCTAGGGTTACTTGCCAGCCGTTCACAAGAATTTCGTGTCATCTTGAGTACACGCGAACAGCATGTGTTGCAACTCGTCGCGGAAGGTTTATCAAATCAGGAGATTGCAGCCGCACTGGTAATTACCGTCGGCACCGTCAAAAAGCATATCGAACATATCTACATCAAACTCGATGCACGTAGCCGCACCCACGCCGTTGCGAAGGCACGAGCTTTGAACATGCTTGCATAATTCAACTTAACTCATCATGAAACTAACTGTTTGTTAGCAGCGTACTAAATGTATGCAGAGGAAAAGACTCTCTAGCACAAATATATTTTTAATAACAAGGAGAAGTACGTATGTTGACAGACTTTGGTTTATTGATTCTACGCTTGGTTGTCGGTGGGCTTTTAGGTGGGCATGGCTCACAAAAACTCTTTGGCTGGTTCGGTGGCTACGGAATAGATGGCACAGCTGGCTTTCTTGAGTCAATGGGTTTGAAGCCAGGACGTTTTTGGGCTGCAGGTGCATCAGCCTCGGAGTTTGGTGGTGGTGCCTTGACCGCTCTAGGCTTCTTACATCCACTTGGTCCAATCGCTACGTTAGCGGCAATGATTATGGCGACTGCGAAGGCTCATTGGGGCAAGCCTATCTGGGGAACCGAAGGCGGAGCAGAATTGCCTGTTACCAATATGGCTGCTGCCCTTGCGCTTGTCTTCACTGGTGCGGGACGCTTCTCGCTTGACTCACTGTTTGGTATTCGCTTACCACGTACCTTGGTTGCGTTAGTCATCATCGCTGAAGCAGTGTTGACATACATTGGCGTTTCCAGCAAGCCCACGGCACAACCTACTCCAACAGAAGAGCACGCAAGTACAAAAGTTGAAGGTGGTCAAGAGGCAGAAAGCCTTTAATATACATTGACATGGAATGTGGCCTGACAAAGGCATGCCACATTCCATGTCAATGTAGAGTAACCTCATCTCATCCTGCGCATATGCATAC
>CAXTWV010000427.1:0-3809 GCA_964248005.1 uncultured Ktedonobacteraceae bacterium
CCCACACCCGTATCAGGAGAGAAAAATGGCGACAGGAGCAAAACAGCGCATCCGCATTCGGCTGAAAGCATACGATCATCGTATTCTCGATCAGTCAGCAATGCAGATCGTTGACACTGCACAGCAGACAGGCGCACGCGTCTCAGGTCCGGTACCTCTGCCCACAGAGATTGATAAATTTACGGTCATGCAATCACCGTTCGTTCACAAAGATTCTCGTGAGCAATTCGAGATTCGTACACACAAGCGTTTGATTGATATCATTGATCCAACAAACCGAACCGTTGAGGCTTTGACACGTTTGAATCTGCCCGCAGGCGTAGATATCGAAATCAAACTGTAACGGGAATGTATGTAGGGGCACGACAAATCGCGCCCCCCCCGTAGGGGCACGATTTATCGCGCCTATACAGTTGAGGAGAGGAGAAGATATGCTGGATGCATTATTGGGCAGAAAGATCGGCATGACTCAGGTATTTGGACCAAATGGAACAGTGGTACCTGTAACAATCATCGAGGTCGGCCCCTGCTTTGTAACACAAGTCAAAACCGTCGCGAATGACGGCTACGAAGCCGTACAGATTGGCTTCGAGCAGACAACAAATAAGCACTCAACCCGTCCTGAGTTAGGACATCTAGGACATAGCCTTCCATTGTTGAAGGGGCAGCGTAAAGCTTTGCAGACACATCAGCAGAGTGAGCGCACAAAGGCGCAGACTGACGCAGCCGCTACTGAGGGTGAAACAACCTCGCAGACAACGACCGAGAAGGCTAGCAAGCAAGTTCAGCGCCTCTTGAAAATACAGGCAAACCGCCAGCGTCGCCCAGGTCCAGAACTTGGACCATTCAAGGTTGTACGCGAGGTTGGTTTACAAAGAGGCACGACACCTGAGAAGATTGAACTCGGCGCACAATTTGACGCTGGTCTGTTTACGATTGGCGAAGCGATTGATGTTGTTGGGACCACAAAAGGTAAAGGCTTCCAGGGTGGCGTAAAGCGGCACGGCTTTAGGGGTGGCCCTAAGACACATGGTCAATCAGACCGTCATCGCGCACCAGGCTCAATCGGTTCGGGTACAACCCCAGGCCGTGTGCTTAAGGGAACGCGTATGGCTGGTCACATGGGCAATGTGCGTGTTACCGCGCAGAAACTACAAGTGGTTCAGGCTGATCCTGAGCGTAACCTGTTGGTCGTCAAGGGGTCTGTCCCCGGTGCCAACGGGAGCTTGCTCACGGTCAAGAAGCATGTGATGAGGTAAACCGAAATGCCCTCGACTAAAGTATATAACATGGCTGGAGAAGCCGTAGAAGACCTGGAACTCAGCGAGCTGGTGTTCGGAGTTACCCCTAACGTATCGGTATTGCATCAGGTTGTCACCGCGCAAATGGTGAACCGTCGTCAGGGTAATGCTTCAACCAAGACTCGTAGTGAAGTATCGGGTGGTGGTAAAAAGCCCTACAAGCAAAAGGGCACAGGCAATGCCCGTCAGGGTAGTACCCGCGCTCCTCAGTATCGTCATGGTGGTGTTGTCTGGGGTCCACGACCTCACCCATATCATCACGATGTGCCGAAGAAGATGCGCCGTCTGGCTATTCGCTCTGCTCTATCCGACAAGGTAGCGAACGCGAGCTTGATTGTGGTCAACGAACTCGGCCTGGAAACGCCAAGCACCAAGGGTATGCTGAAGTTGTTAGCACAGCTTCCAACATCGGGCAAACGTGTGCTCATGATGTTGCCACAGCGTGACGAGAATATCGTGTTGTCAACACGAAATATTCCACTCGCGAAGGTGCAGCATGTCGCTTCGATTAATGTGATCGAGTTGTTGAAGCACGACTATGTCATCATGCCAGTGAAAACTGTGCGCTGGCTCGAACTCGTCTTCGGCGAAGGGTTAAGCGCGGAAGCGGCGACAGCGCAAATCTTTGATACGGCTGCTGATACAACCGATAACACAGCGGTCGTGCCAACGAGCAGCGAAACGTTGACGGCAGAGCCACTGATTGCTCCCGCACAAGGCGAGACATTGCCACTCGTGCCTACACCGTCCGAGGATGGCGAGACACAAGCAACGCCATCAACCGATAGCGAAGCATAGAGGAGAACACTGTGGAGATTACAGAAATTCTACGTCAAGGTCTCGTCACCGAGAAAACGGTAGGACTGCAAGAGCAGAACAAGTATACTTTCAAGGTAGCGATACAGGCCAACAAGATTGACGTGCGTCGTGCCGTCGAGACCATCTTCAAAGTGAAGGTGCTCTCGGTCAATATGATTCGTATGCCCGGCAAAGCGAAGATGATTCGACGAAAAGGTTCTGCTCCCCGGCCTGTAGAGCCGCGTGAGTGGAAGAAGGCGATTGTTACACTCCAAGCGGGCCAGACAATCGACGCATTGAAGGCGTAAGGTAAGGGATTGAGCTATGCCAATTAGACAGTATCGACCAACGTCTCCTGGGCGTCGCGGCATGTCTGTTTCGACATTCGAGGAGATCACAAAAACAAAGCCAGAGAAGTCGCTGACCGTCAAGCTGAATAAGCATGCTGGTCGTAACAATCAGGGTAAGATCACCGTTCGTCACCGTGGCGGTGGTGAGAAGCGTGCCTATCGTATTATCGACTTCAAACGCAACAAACTGGATGTGCCAGCGAGAGTGGCTGCTATCGAGTACGATCCAAATCGTACTTCACGTATCGCTCTCCTGCACTATGTCGATGGTGAGAAACGTTATATTCTGGCACCCGTGGGACTGAAAGTTGGAGACCGCGTACAGGCTGGTCCAGACGCGGACATCCGCGTTGGTAATGCATTGCCATTGAAGAATATTCCGACCGGTACAACCATTCACAACATCGAGTTGGAGAAGGGTCGTGGCGGTCAAATGGTACGCAGTGCTGGCGTAGGTGCGCAGTTGATGGCAAAAGAGGGCGATTATGCACTCATTCGTTTGCCTTCAGGTGAGCAGCGTAACGTCAACATCCTATGTATGGCGACAATCGGGCAGGTCGGCAATGTCGATCACGAGAACCAGAGCATTGGTAAGGCGGGACGTTCACGACACATGGGCCGCCGTCCAACGGTTCGTGGTTCGGCAATGAACCCGAACGATCACCCACATGGTGGTGGTGAGGGACGCGCACCTATCGGTGGGCAGCCACAAACTCCATGGGGCAAACCCGCACTTGGCTTGAAGACTCGTAATAATAAGAGGACTGACCGCTTCATTGTTCGTCGTCGCAATGCAGGCAGGAGGAAGTAATGTCGCGTTCGAGAAAAAAAGGACCATATATTCATCCTTCGCTCAGAAAGAAAATTCTGGTGATGAGGAGAAGCGGCGACCGTCGTCTAATCAAAACATGGTCACGTGCCTCAATGATCTTCCCTGAGATGGTTGGTATGACCATTGGCGTGCATAACGGCAAGATTCACGTACCAGTCTATGTCAGTGAGAATATGGTTGGTCACAAGTTAGGTGAGTTCTCACCCACGCGCCACTTCCGTGGTCATGCGGGTGGCAAGAATGAGAAAACCACGTCAGTACGGTAGGGGTCTAATGTATTACACCCATTTATCGCACCCATGTAGGGGCACAATTCATTGCGCCCAATGTAGGGGTCTAATTTATTACACCCCATTGTTAGAGGTATAAAATGCAAGTCAGGGCTATTGCAAAAGATATTGGCATTCCGCCGCGCAAGATGCGTCTGGTCACAAACGCGGTGAAAGGGCTTCGGGTAAATGAGGCTCTGGCTATTCTTCAATTCATGCCACAAGCTGGTGCCACACCCGTAAGCAAAGTGGTGGCATC
>CAXTWV010000428.1:0-3795 GCA_964248005.1 uncultured Ktedonobacteraceae bacterium
TGCATAAGCATGATCTCCACTCACGTCGCGGCCTACTTATGATGGTTGGGCAACGCCGACGTTTGCTTTCCTATCTCAGTAAGAAAAGCCCAGACCGCTATCGCGCATTGATTGCAAAGCTCGGTTTGCGCCACTAATTTCAGGGTTGATGCGGTCGGCGCACTAAACGCCTACAGGCATGCGCCGCGCCGAACCGCTGCTCCCGCGTTTTCCCCTATGGTATTGTGTTGAAAAGAGACGAGAGACCAACGCTAACGGTAAATATACAGAGACATCTCCACAATCGGTCTATGAAATGTTGAGCAAATAAAGCCGTGTCACTACAACGTAAACGCGCCAGAGCCGTGTCACAGAAGTTATGCTGACCGCTTGGCGAAACTAGACAAGAGTTGTATAGTAGACGTGTGGTTATAACAGAAGCTGTTTCCCCAGTGTTTGTGGAAAGTGGAAAAGAGAAGAACACTGGGCAGAGACGAAATACAATACGTTTGAGGTGCCAAATAGTCGGAGGAAATATGATTCATCGTCAAGAAGCTATCGTCGGCGGTCGGTTAATGAGCATTGAGACCGGGCGAGTAGCAGAGCAGGCCAGTGGCGCGGTGTTAGTGCGCTATGGCGAAACCGTCATCCTGGCAACCGTTGTTGGTAGTAACGAGCCTCGTGAAGGCATAGACTTTTTCCCGTTAACTGTTGATGTAGAAGAGCGCATGTATGCCGCAGGAAAAATCCCTGGCGGCTTTATCAAGCGCGAAGGCCGAGCAAGTGAACACGCTATCCTCGCGGCTCGCCTGACTGATCGTCCTCTCCGTCCTCTCTTCCCCAAAGGATATCGTAACGATGTGCAAGTTGTAATCACCGTTCTATCCGTAGACGAAGAGAACGACCCGGATATCCTGAGCATTGTCGGAGCTTCGGCTGCATTGTCTGTATCGGACATTCCTTTCTCTGGTCCCGTCGGTGCTGTGCGCGTTGGCTATATCGACGATAAATTGGTCATCAACCCCGTTGAGTCGCAAGCCGCTAATAGCAGGCTCGATCTTGCGATTGCAGGTACATCTGATGCTGTCATGATGGTTGAAGCTGGCGCGAAAGAATTGCCAGAAGATGTGATGCTTGAAGCTGTACGCTTCGGTCATGAAGCCATCCAAGGTATCGTTGCGTTACAAGAGAAGCTGGTGCAAGAAGTCAACGTGACCAAACGTCCTTTCACACCTGCATCCGTTGACGAAGATTTGCGTGGTAAGGTGTCCGCGTTCGTAACTCCACGTTTTGAAGAGGCGTTACACACACGAGATAAAGCATCACGCTCAACGGCACTTAATGCAGTACAGGACGCGCTGATCGCGGAGTTGGGAACACAGTATCCCGACCGCTTAAAGGACATCATCACCTTCTACGAAAAAGACCTGAAGTCTTATGTGCGTAACAACATTCTGGACAACGGTACACGTCCTGATGGACGTGATCTGAAAACGATCCGCCCTGTCAGTTGTGAAGTTGGTCTTTTGCCTCGTACACATGGCTCAGCAATCTTCACACGTGGTCAGACACAGGTGTTGAGTGTTGTCACCCTTGGCTCCCCTGGTGATGAGCAGATACTTGATGGCCTCGGCTTCGGTGGCAATAAACGTTTCATGCACCATTATAACTTCCCACCCTATTCAACGGGTGAGAGTAAGCCAATGCGTGGTCCTGGTCGTCGTGAAATTGGACATGGTGCTCTTGCGGAACGTGCTATCGCGGCAGTTATCCCTGCCCAAAGCGAGTTCCCCTATACCATTCGTGCCGTTTCAGATATTCTCTCGTCAAACGGTTCTAGTTCGATGGGGTCTGTGTGTGGTACAACGCTTGCACTGATGGACGCTGGTGTCCCTATTCACGCCCCTGTTTCGGGTGTCGCGATGGGTCTGGTCACTGGTGAGGGCGAGCGTGCTGGCAAATGGGCGATATTGAGTGATATTCAAGGCATTGAAGACGCACTCGGCGATATGGACTTCAAGGTCGCTGGCACTGCTGACGGCATAACCGCGTTGCAGATGGACATCAAGGTCAAGGGCATCACCTACGAGATTATGGCAAAAGCTCTTGAGCAGGCTCACGAAGGCCGCATGTTCATCATGGAAAAGATGCTTGACGCGATTGACGCTCCGCGCGAGGAGTTGTCAGGCTATGCACCACGCATCCAGACTCTCAAGATTAATCCTGAAAAGATCGGGGCAGTCATCGGACCAGGCGGCAAGATGATTCGCAAGATTCAAGAGGAGAGCGGGGCGAAGATCGACATTGAGGATGATGGCTCGGTCAACATTTCCGCGACTTCTGGCGAAGCAATGCAGATCGCGATGGATGCGGTACGTGGTCTTACGGAAGAGGTTGAAGTTGGTCGTATCTACACAGGTACGGTACGCCGTATTGTAGACTTCGGCTGCTTCGTCGAAATCCTCCCTGGCAAAGAAGGACTGGTACGTACTTCGCAGTTAGCAGACTATCAGGTGATGCGTCCAGAGGATGTTGTGTCTGTCGGCGACGAAATCACTGTGATGGTGATTGAGGTCGATGGACAGGGACGCGTCAACCTCTCACGTCGAGCGGCCTTGAGTGGTGAAATGCCCTCACAGGCTGAGCTTGAGAGCGAACGTGGCCCAAGTCGCGGTGGCCCAAACCGTGGCGGTCCGCCAAATCGTGGTGGCTATGGCAATCGTGATCGCGACAGTGGTCCGCCAAACCGCGGTGGCTACGGTGATCGTGGTGGTTATGGTGATCGCGGCGGCAACCGTGGTGGCTATAACAACGACCGTAACAGTGGTGGTGGCTATAACAACGACCGCAGCAGTGGTGGTGGTTTCGGACAACGCCGCCCAATGGGTCCCGGCGGCAATAACCGAGACTCAGGCGGTCCACGCCGTGACAATGGTGGTTATGGACAACGCCCACCAGAGCGTCGCTGGTAAAAATAAGGCGCATGACACATTCATCTTCATAGGTCACTTGCCGCCGAAGGCGGCAAGTGACCTATGAAGATGAATGTGTCATGCATTGTAAAGAAGAGGATACAATGGCGATGTCGTCAGAGGAGATACTACAAGAGGTTGCCGTAGAAGTCTCTACCTGCTCCAAATGTAATCTCTGTAAGGGGCGTACCAAAGCAGTACCTGGCGAGGGCACAGCCAGCGCCAAAATACTCTTTATTGGTGAAGGCCCAGGCTTTCATGAAGACAAACAAGGGCGTCCATTTGTTGGACCAGCGGGACAATTCCTTGATGAATTGCTCAATAGTATTTCATTGAGACGTGCCGATGTATTTATTACGAATGTTGTAAAGTGCCGTCCGCCGAACAATCGCGATCCGTTACCAGAAGAGATCAAAGCCTGTGACAACTACCTGGATCGGCAGATAGATGCTATCCAGCCACAGGTTATTGTCACACTGGGTCGCTATTCTATGACAAAGTTCTTCGGTAACGAGAAGATTAGTTCTGTGCATGGTCGTGCTCGTAAGGTGGATGGGCGCGTGTGTATCGCGATGTATCATCCGGCAGCGGGTCTACATCAAGCCAGTCTCAAGGATGTTATTCGCGAAGACTTCAGAAAGATTCCTCGCATCATCGAAGAAGCCGAACGCGTAGCTATTGAGGCACAACCCGTAGCAGATAAGGCTAAGAAAGAGGAGCCACCAGAGCAGCTTTCGCTATTCTAATCTTTTTGTAGTAAAACAGAGAAACCCCAATACATCCCACGGTCGTGGGATGTATTGGGGTTTCTCTGTTTTACCTACTCCTTTTTGATTATATATAT
>CAXTWV010000429.1:0-3775 GCA_964248005.1 uncultured Ktedonobacteraceae bacterium
AGCTCATCCTTGCTTAACTTGACGCGTATGGGTGTAATAGAATTAGACCCCTACATTTGACGTATCTACATTACCTTGGGGCAACGGCGGGCATGAGATGATATTGCATCTTGAGTGTGATGATGCGTGTGGCGGCTTCGTCAACGCGTGCTTTTGAGAGCGTGCCATTTTGCAGGGCAGCTTTAAGGCCGTTGAGCATATCGAGCATTTGATCAGTGCCAGTGGGACCCAGCAACATGTCGTCGCCCGCGTTCAAGGCGAGCACGGCGGCCTGTGGCATCGTCCATGTTTGCGAAATGCCTTGCATGTAGAGAGCATCGGTGAGGACGACGCCATCGTAGCCGAATTGGTGACGTAGGATGTCGGTCATGAAGATGTGCGAGAGTTCGGCAGGCATCTTAGGGTCGATTGCGGGCATGAGGACATCGGTCGGCATAATCATGCCTGGATTGTCGAGCTTGTTTTGTGACTGAATAAAGTGTTTGAAGGGGGCAAGTTCGACAGAGTAGAGTTGGTCGCGTGTGCGATTGACAACAGGCAAGCCGAAGTGAGCATCACTGCTGGCGTCTCCGAGGCCGGGATAGTGCTTGATACAGGCGATAATGCCATCACTTTGCATGGCTTGCATATAGGGGCCAGCATACTGTATTACAGAGTCTGTTGTGAAACCATAGGTACGCGTGATCTGGTCAGGTGCGTCGGGAATGAGTGCCACGTCTACATCGGGCGCGAGGTTTTCGTTGATGCCAATGGCTTTGAGATCGTGCGCGACCAAGTGTCCTTGTTGTGCTGCATAGCCAGGATTGCCACTTTGGTAGACAGAGAGAGCCGAGGGGCGTGGCGGATAGATATTTATCAGGCGATGGACAATCCCTCCCTCTTCATCGGTTGAAATGAGGAGTGGAAGTTTCGCGTGTGCTTGCATTTGTCCGATATCGTGCGCGGTCTGTGCTGCGGTTTGCATCTGAAATTCGTACATGATGACGCCGCCAGCGTGCAATTTGTTTACCATCGTATCGAGGTCAGGCGTATAAGAAGTGTCATTGTATTCGACCATGATAAGCTGACCCAACTCTTCATCAAGGCTCATGTGCGCGACATACAGGCTTGCAAGTTGCTTGTACTGCATATGACTGACAAGATGATGTAGGCTAGATACTTGTGCCGCGCTAAGTGGTGGTTGTATAAATGTGCCCCCAACAGTGGTCGTACTTGCGAATGAGGTATTCGAGCCATCAAGAAGGCGTTGTCCAATAAGGCTGCCAACGGCAATGAAGGCAACAAGCACGGCTGAAATAATCAGTGTGATAAGCCTCCGATGGCTACGGCGCGGCTGTAGAGGTGAGTGTGCCTGCTCTATCATGAACGGAAACTCCCTGTTGTATTTCTCCCCTTGTGCTTATTTTTAGAACGATGCCTGCCGGGAGGGTTTATCGCTTTCGTGGTCTTCGTAGACAATAACGTCTCAATGGATGTATTTGTCGCTGTCTCTTCATTGTCAATACGAGGTTCTTCAGCATCATCAATTTCTTGCGCGGAGTCGCTTTCGTGAGAAGCTTCATCATCATAGAGAACGGGTTCCTCTGCTGACCATGCTTCTTCGGGAAGAGGTGGTGCGTCCGCTACATCAGGCACGTACTGCACCTCTGGCATATCCTGTTCCGCGCTAATCACATCGAGCCATTCAAGGTCGTTTAACGGCTCTTCGTCAAACGCCTGTAGGGATCGATTCATCGCGTCCTCGTCGGATATTGGTAGGGACCGATTCATCGTGTCCTCTGCCCCCTCTAGTATCTGGCGAGGCCGCGATGAATCGGTCCCTACTGGGGTATCTTGTGGTTCGGCCTCTTGCGGTTCAAAGGGTGGCAGGGAGACCACAAGGGTCTCCCCTACATGTTCTGCTTCCGTTGACACTATAGATGCAGGGTCTCCCTCAATATCGTTCAAGTTCTCACGGACTTCCACAAGGGGCATCCGTGCATCCTCTTCCTCGTCAGGTATTGGAGGGGGAAGAGGACGTGATACATCGGTCCCTACAGGCTCTTCCTCGTCAAGTGTTGGAGCGGAAAGAGGACGTGATACATCGGTCCCTACGGGTGGCGCGGGTACGACGCGTGGAGATGGTTCGGGTGCGAGTGTGGGAACGGAAAGTGGCATGGGTGTGACGGGATGCTCGGATAATGGTAGTACAGGCTCTTTTTGTGTCAGGTCTTTTGTGGCAAGCGGTGAGGTCATACGTATGTCAACGGTAGCCTGTCGGCGACGATTGGCGGCGGAGGCGCGTACATTTGGGACTACAGACGCGGGCAGCAATGAGTAGTCGAAGACGACTTTGATGGCACGTTGGTCGCGTTTGTTGATCGCTGTCAGCAGGGCTTGCCGATAGTTGTTCAGGGCGAAGTGATGCGTGATAAGTTGCTCTGGTTGCAACACGCTGTGCATAATCATGTCTGAGGTGATACTAAATGTGGAGCGTTGCGTATCGGAACCGAGAGGCCATGTCTCCATTCCTTGCCCTAATGTACCAACAAGATTGATTTCCTGATACCAGACAGGTGTGAGGTCAATATGCATCATATGCAGGCTCAAGCCGACAAGCACAACTGTAGCTTTCGCACGCGCCCAACGCAGGGCATTATGAATAGTCTTTTGGGTGCCAATTGTATCGTAGATTACATCGTAGCCACCCAATAGCATTTGGTTTCCTAACAAGCCCGTATAGAGTTGTGCTTGAGTCGCTTGCTGAACGCCTGTATAACTATCTTGCGGGTAGATAATGTGGGCTGCACCCATACGAGTGGCCTTCTCAACTTGGAAGGGATAACGCGCTTGCACGCTGATCTCTGCTTGTGGCGCGAGGGCACGTACAACTTGGAGCGTGAGTAGTCCAATAGTACCAGCACCGATAATCAGTACGCGGTCTCCTGTCCGTGGAACGTGGCGTAGTACGGCATGGAGGGCGACTGCGCTTGGTTCTAACAGTACCGCCTGCGTATCGAGCATGTCGGATGGCACACGGAACAATTGTTGTTCGTGCAGCAGCATTTCTTCGCTCCAACCTCCACCAACGGGATGTGGGGCAGGGAGTGTACCGCGTTCACATAGATTATAGTTGCCAGAGGCACAGGAACGGCAAAGAGGCTGCACACCGGAGGAGAGGCAGTTGATGCCGTGCTGTAACACAACACGGTCGCCGACCTGTAGTTGTTGTACATCGTCGCCGATCTCGATCACCTCACCGACGACCTCATGACCGAGATAGGTAGTGGCATGCCCCGGAAGGGCAGCAGGGGCGACTCGTAAATCACCATCCGCGTAAATGAGATGCAGATCACTTCCACAGATACCAGCGAGACGGTTACGTACTCGCACCCAGCCAGTACCGGGAAGAGGTTGACGAGGAGTGTTTTCTATACGTAGAGGAGCAAAGGAAGAGAAATATGCCCCACGCCAAAATCGTCCAAGCAGATTTGTGAGAAGAACTCTTTTCGGGCTGAGGTCTAGTGTCGAGGTCCACATTGTTGTATTCCACCTTCGCTTTGCTCAAAAACGCTTTATACTAGTATTTATTCCTGTATCTACATAATAAAAACATACATATGGTACCCTTTTGTCGCAGTGTATCACGAGTGTCTTATGTGGTCAATCGAGTAGGAGTTACGATTTTTGATATGTATGGAGGACATGGTGTATGATGCGTAACGGAGTTACGTATCATATACCATGTCCTCCATACATAAATTCCTTTAATCCGCACAAGGTAGCTTCACTGTGA
>CAXTWV010000430.1:0-3733 GCA_964248005.1 uncultured Ktedonobacteraceae bacterium
TAGAGCGTTGGGACGAGGAGCAATGTGAGCACTGTTGACGTTGTAAGACCACCAATAACGGTGAGGGCAAGCGGAGCACCGATGAAGCCGCTTGACTGACTCAACCCTGATGCCATTGGAGTTAGCGCAAGAATGGTCGCGATGGCGGTCATGAGAATTGGACGTAGGCGACGACTGCCACCTTCAAGCACAGCACTCCGGGCATCCAAGCCTTTCAGACGGTATTGATGTACGAGGTCAAGAAGTACTATAGCATTCGTGACCACAATACCTATCAACATCAAAAGCCCAATTAGTGCAGGCACACCCAGTTGAGTATGGGTTGCAAGCAGCAACAGAATCGAGCCTGTAGCAGCAAATGGAATGGACACCAGGAGGATGAGCGGCTGAACCAGACTGCGGAACGTACCCACCATAATCAGGTAGACCAGCACAATAGCAGCAAGTAGAGCATACCCTAAACCGCTAAATGCTTGTGACTGATTGGAAGTCACACCACCCAATGAATACGTTGCGCCACCCGGCAAGTGCAATGTGTTAAGCTTTTTCTGGATAGCAGTGCTCACACCACCCGTGTTATCAGTTGTGGTATCAGCACTGATGGTTGCGGTACGCGCTCCACCAATATGAGTGATTTGTGTAGGCCCTTTCGCTTCCGTCACGGTAGCAACATCACTTAGCTTGACATTACCTGTCGCGGCGGGCAACAAAAGGTTCTTCATATCATCAACAGTGGTCGCCTGTGAACCTAGCACGAGATTGACGTTTTCCTGTGTGCCGTTCAAGGTAACAGTTGTCACAGTCGTACCTGTGTAGATTTCACGAAGCAGTAAACCCACTTGCGAAGCTGTGAGACCATGTGTTGATGCCTTCGTCGGATCAACTTGTACATTGATCAATGGTGCTGCATCGGTTAAATTACTGCTCACGTTTGCAGTATTTGGCACTTGCGAAACAGCAGTGAGCACCTGTTGCGATGCCTGACGTAGTGTGGCATCATTAGATGCCTGTACGTTGATGCTAATACCCGAACTACTTGGACCACCTTGACTGACAGCAAGCTTCAATGTCCCTACGTCAGTTAGCGCATGTATGTTCTTTTGAATGTCCTGCTGTATAGCGTTCTGATCTGCATTTGGGTCGGTTGTCACTGAGAAATTAGCGACATTGCCAGTTCCAGAGGCACCAGAGATGGCAGAAAAGCCGCTACTACCACCGCCTACAGTAACTTGATAAAACTGCACATGCTTTGTGCTAGACAGCACAGTTTCGATCTTCCTTGCGGCATCGTTGGTTTTGCTGAGGCTTGTACCAACAGGAAGCGTCTGACTGATAGTAAAGGTATTTTGTTGCGATGCACTGAAGAAGTTTGTTCCCAATGATGGAATCAGTGCGGCTGAGCCGACGAAGAGCAAAAATGCCGCAATCAACGTAATCGCCTTATGCCCTGTCACCCAACGTAGCATTGGAATATAGGCACGTTCAAGAGGTCCGACACGCTCATGTCCATTTTGCAGTGCAACTTTTGCTGCTATGTTCTTCGGTGCTTTGAGGAACCAATACGCGAGCACCGGAATGATTGTCAGAGCCACGAACAGTGAAGCAAGTAAAGCGACACTCACTGTGACGGCAAAGGGACTAAACAACTCTCCTACAATGCCACCCACAAAGGCTATAGGAAGGAAAACAGAAACGGTTGTGAGGGTAGAGGCAGTTACCGCGCCTGCAACTTCTTTCACCGCGGCAGGAATGGCAACGCTCTTCTCTTCTCCGTTGTTCATGTGTCGATAGATGTTTTCTAGCACCACAATCGAGTCGTCAACAACGCGTCCGATAGCGATTGTAAGTCCACCAAGTGTGAGCAGGTTGAGCGTGTAATTGCCTACCCATAAGCCGATGAGCGCGATCACGATAGAGAGCGGAATGGAGATGGCGGTTACAAGGGTCGAGCGGATCGAGAACAGGAAGACCAGGATCACTAGAATAGCGAAGACAGCACCAATGAGTGCTTCACGCACAAGACTGTTGACAGCACTTGTGATAGAAGGTGCCTGATCTGAGACAACAGTGATTTTGGCACCATTGCCAAGCGTGTTCTCCAATGAGGAAATCTGCTTCTGAATGGCCTGTGAGATCGACACGGTGTTGCCACTGGACGACTTGGTAATCGAGATGCCGAGGCTATCCTTACCGTTTGTGCGTGTAAGTGTGGTAGAAGGTGCAAGGTCTTGCTTGACCGTTGCTACATCGCTCAGTTTCACTGGTGTTGAAGTTGTAGGACAAGCCGCGCTCGGCTGCGAGACCCCTGTACTACCGGTGCCCGTCTGCGATGCTCCTGAGAATTGACCCGCACCACCTGTACCAGCACCCGGAAATTGACCAGTACCACCCGTTGCACCAGTACCTGCTCCCGCACCAGCACCAGTTCCTGTCGTTGGGCAGTTAGGAGATGGCGTGACGTGTTGCCCAACGACGAGATTTCTCATGTCGTCAATGGAGCCAAAGGTGTTGCCAACTTTGATTGAGAAGGTTTGCCCATTACTGGAAAGTTGGCCAGCAGGCAAGGTGCTATTGTTTGCTTGCAGTGCGCCCTGAACCTGTGTCGCACTCAAGCCTTGATTTTTTAGCTTCGTGAGGTCCAATGCCACAGTTACGATTTGTGTACGCACACCTGTCAGGTTGACATTCGCAACGCCATCAATACCTTGTAGAACTGGGACGACATTGTTCTTCAAGTTTGTTGCCAGTGTCGGTGTATCCTGCGAAGAGGTTACAGCAAGCTGCACAATAGGCTGGTCATTGATGTTGAATGTTTGCACCTGTGGCGTCACATTCGTGGGGAGTGTTGACTGAATCCTGTTGATCTGCTGCGTCAGTGTCTGGCTTGCCTTGTCCAGATCGGTACCAAAATTATACGATACAAGAATAACGGAAGAGCCATCATTCGAGTATGAAGTGACCGATTGAATACCCTGAATACCTTGAATGCTCTGCTCCAGAGGATTGGTAACATCCTTTTCGACAATTTCAGGGGATGCTCCTGGATACACCGCGATAACCGACACGGCGGGGAACTCAAGCGAAGGATAGAGTTCCTGCTTAAGCGATGGGATAATAAACGCGCCAAACAAAAGAATGGCGATTGTTGCAAGTGCTATGATACTTTTATTAGCGAGACTCAGCCTCGCAAGATATGACATGGGGTAGTTCCTCTCTTTATGGTCCGACAGATGACTATCTTCTCAATCAATGGGTACTTGTTGTCGTAGTATGCTGAAATAGGTTGCAGCTTACGTATAGCTTACAGAACTTTCCAAACGTTGTCGTCAGGGAAATCCCTGATGTTATCTTTCTCAAAAAAACATATAGTAAGGATATACAATAGGAGAACGAATTTGAATGAGACAGAGTATCTAGCTATAAGACACAGGTAAACACACATGCAGATAGCAGCTATAGGCAAAAAAAGCCTCAATAATGTGATGATAAAGCGGATGCTGGTTATTGTCGTAGGCTTAGCAGTACAAATTTCAGTTATTATTTTGCTTTTGATAAGCTTACAACATCCCGCGCCACGCAGTGTTACATTCGCAGCAGTATCAGGCGATCCAACCGCTTGCCGTATTGTAAAGTTCGAGCCATTTACTGACGCGTGGCTAAAAGGATTTCAACAAGGCTCTATTGTTCATGCAGCGCAGAGACCATCACAACGGCTTCATTGTGCCACTCTTAC
>CAXTWV010000431.1:0-3716 GCA_964248005.1 uncultured Ktedonobacteraceae bacterium
AAGCGGGTTACGGGATTTGAACCCGTGGTCTCAACTTTGGGAAAGTCGCATGTTACCGCTACACCAAACCCGCATGTACGTAACCGACAAAAGCGATTATAACTGATACATAGGGGAAAGTCAAGCGAACATGAGAAAGGGCTAGCCTTTTTGTGTTGGACTAGCCCTTCTTTTTAGTCTTTTCCTGTTGTGCTTTACGCTCTTTGTAGAATGACTTTGGTTTTGGACGGTGCTCGGTATCTTCATATGCCGCTGGTGCTGAGTCTTCGTGTGCGGCGACCTCTGCGTCGTCACGTTCGCTCACGAGTATCTGTAAATCATTATAAATGTTATAGTTATCACTGACTTCGCGCATCCGTAACATGTGACGTAGCACCTGAATTTGCGTTGTACTTGTTCTATCGTTTTTCGCAGGTTCTGCCCTCTTGAGCAACATTTCTACTAAATCCATACTATCATCATGTGCGCCGACGCCTTCAAGACGTTCGCGCACCGTCAATAACTGCTCGTATAAGTTCACGAATAATTCCTCCTGATGAACACTGACACTATTCTCTGCTAGAGCTATGGTAGCATAGGTCTCTCATAGCGTCAAATGAATATGACCGATGTCAGGATGAGGCATGTGGAAGAGCAATGAAAAAGGTAGTTCCTTCACCAAGCACACCAGTACTTTCAACCCAGATTGCACCACCCATTGCCTCAACGAGTTGTCGGCACAAATACAGCCCTAGACCAGAGCCTCGCTGCATACTCTTGAGTGCGTTTGGAAGCCGCATAAATTTTGTGAAGAGGCGCTCCTGGTCTTCTGGAGCGATGCCATCTCCTTGATCGGAAATTGAGAGCAAAACAATAGGTGCATCATGGAGTGAAATAGAGGAAGGAATGTGAAAATGTGTATCTATACGCTCGGCACATATAGCAATGTTTGTCTTGATAGGTGTGTATTTCAGTGCGTTTCCTAACACATTGAGCAGAACTTGGCGTAAACGTGGCTCATCTGCACAAACATAAAGTGTGTCATCTATGCTCACTTCAATGTTCCGCCCTTGACGTACTACATTTGGCTCCAAAATGTCCAAGACAGGAAGTAAAGCATGAGAAAGTTGTACAGTACTCAGCGTAAGAGCGATCTCTTTTTGATTCATATGACTGGTGTCCATAACGTTGCCAAGCAAAAGAATAACTTCCTCTGATGCACGTCGAGCACTGGTAATGAAGCGTGCTTTGTCCTTCTCGCTAAGTCGAGAACCATGGATGCTGAGCAACTCTAAATATCCTTGAATCGCGGTTAACGGAGTTCGGAGTTCGTGGGATGCGGTCAACAGAAAATGATTTTTGAGTTGCTCTGACTCTTCGGCACGTTGGACAGCTTCGCGAAGTTCTGTGTATAAGCGAGCATTCGTAATAGCTATACCTGCTTGCAAGGCAATCTCTTGCAGCATATCTACATGATGCTGCGTATACACATGAGGCATATAGCTTTCCACAGATAGCATGCCAAGCACCTCTTTCCCGAAGTGAAGAGGAACAAAGAGTATTGATTCCGATGGACGATGACTGCCAATGGTGTCATCGTACTTCATGCCACTCATATCTTCGGCAGTATCGTAGAAAGCTTTATATGTTTCCTTAGTGGAAAAGAGAAAATACTTTTCTTCTTTTAAGAATAACTTACGTGCTAATACAGGAATTGCACTATAATTTTCCGGCGGATAGACGACGCCTTCGTCAACGATATAGTCCATTACGAGCTTATCAGTCATATGAAAATAGCGAGAGACCATAAAAGCATCTACAGGCATGATGTGTCGTAGTTGCTCATAGACCGTTTCATAGACAGTATGAAGGTCGTGTAGCGCATCAGGCGAGAACAGTGCGTGACTAATTTCGACGAGAGTTGCGCGTTCTTCACTATGTTGTTTTGCGGCCTCATACAATTGAGCACCTTCGATAATAAGCGCGGCCTGATTTGCTAACATTTCCAGACACACCATCATCTCTGTATCAGGGCGTAGGTTATCAACAGGGGCATCAGGTGTGAGCAATCCCAACAAGCTATTGTCGGCACTCATAAGTGGTACAACGATCATGTCAGTTTCTTGCCACGTATTCGGTGTAGAAGATGATGAGCTAACAGATTGTTCATCACTTACTGTAAGAAAATACCCTGAAAACTCTTCATTTTCCCACAATGGCGACTCTGTAGGAATGAAGTAGGAGTCGCTCATACGGTACTTTTCGTCAATCAGTAACGCAGTGACTGCATTTGGTAGTGGATGTTCACGAAGATATACCTCTTCTTCAGACGAAATACCATGTGAGGCTTGCATATGAAGGCGTCCGTCTTCTTGTGTGATGTACAAAGCAGAATAACGAAAACCGAGTGCCTCACACACGGCGGTGGTAACGCGATTAAGTAATGCAATAACATTTATTTGTAAGCGTAAAGAAGAATCAATATCTGTAACATACTTGAGCACTTTTTGTTGACGAAGTAAGTTAGAAGAATGTTGTATGAATGATGTATCAAATGATATAGGATTTTGTGACATATTCTACGCTCTCGACCTCACTGCTTCTCCATATTTCAACACCTGAGATTATATCATGAAGAAGGAAGATATGTAACCTTTTCGGTCTTTTATAGCAGTTTTTGCTTCTCCCATTTGCGAATGTAGTAAAAAATGTGTCTTCTTGACAGTAGACACTCTCTATTCGTATACTCAGTGCGAAAGAAAAACACTACTTTATCTATCTGTATCGGATACTATCATGATCATTTCTAGTATAACAAATTCTCGTATCAAATACATCCGTAGCCTTGCTCATCGTCAAGAGCGAGAAAAGACACAACTCTTCTTCGTTGAGGGCATTCGTATCGTCGCCGAAGCCATTCAGCTTCGCGCTCAGATCCAAACGCTGGTTTATGCACCAACATTACTGAAAAGTCAATTTGGGATGGATTTGGTACGCCAGCAAGAGCAGCAAGGTATTGCTTGTCTTGAAGTCTCGGCGGACGTGTTCAAAAGTTTATCTGTCAAGGATGGTCCACAAGGACTTGGAGCGGTGGTACAGCAACAGTGGGAGTCATTGGCAAAGCTACAGGGAGACGAAGGATTATGCTGGGTCGCTCTCGATGCGGCACAAGACCCTGGGAACATCGGCACTATTTTACGTACAAGCGATGCTGTTGGTTGTGCTGGTCTGCTCCTACTTGGTCAATGTGCTGATCCTTACGATTCAGGCGCACTACGAGCAAGTATGGGAGCTATTTTCTCGCAACGCCTCGTCAAAGCGAGTTTCGCTGACTTCGCACAATGGAAACGCGAACGCGGGCTTACGGTAGTGGGCACCTCCGATAAGGGTTCAGTCAACTATCGAGAAGCAACGTATCGCGGTCCACTGGTATTGCTCATGGGCAGTGAGCGCGAAGGTTTATCATTAGAGCAGCAAGCAGCATGTGATACGATGGTACACATTCCAATGGTAGGGCGTAGCGACTCGCTCAATCTTGCGGTAGCAACAGGGGTCGTCCTCTACGAAATCTTGTATCAGAAGGCATAGCATCTGTAATACATCCTCAATTTTCGTGTGCCACTTGACACTAAAGATGTAAAGTGGCACACGAAAATTGAGGATGTATTACATGGCTTCTACATTCACCAGATTTGTATAAAATGTGCTACCACCGGCGAAGTCGGCGAGTCGGTCGG
>CAXTWV010000432.1:0-3713 GCA_964248005.1 uncultured Ktedonobacteraceae bacterium
AGTATACTACGAAAAATAGGGTTGAAGGGACAGTGTATCGTGAGCCAACAACAGCCGTATGATAGTTCGATTAAGGCGATTCTCAATGAGGACGCTCCCGCTATTCTACCACTTTTGTTACCAGAATTGAGATATTTATATAACGGGACGAGTCAAAGTTAGCAGTTAAGCTTAGTGTTCAAAGCATATTTTTGGGAGAATAAAGACAATGGACCCGTTAGACAGGCAAAGAGTACTGGAGCGACTCAGCATGTTTGATGAGATGCTTGAGCAAGATGAATTTGTGAAGAAACAACGTGAACGTGGTAGACAAGAGGGAAAGATTGAAGCATGTCAAACGATACTGGTAGATATCGTTAGGAGGAAGTTTCCTTCGTTAGAGGATTTGGCGCAACAGAGAGCAGCACAAATAGAACATATAGCTGTTTTTTGTGAGGTTATTTGGCTCGTCATCGTTGTAAAGGATGAGAATATGGCTCGATTCATTCTCACTCCAATTGCATGAAGCCTATACAAGGTGCTTTAATATTCTTCTTGTATTACGTCTACTACAATAAAAGCTAACAACTATTGAAGAGGCGGTAGAAACAATAGTCTTTGATTCCATAAGCATCACGGCGATAACTGCTCTTATCACAGCAACTACTCCTCATATGTTAGAGGCACTACGCGGTACAGTGCTTGATAAGGGCAAAGAGATTGCTATCGACAAAACGGTGTTTACTCGTCTTGATTTTCGAGATACTCATATATCACCTGCGAGTCGTGGCTGTTAGGTTCATACTCTAATTGCAGTGTTTCTTCCGACTCTTGTATGTTTTGTAAAAGGTCTACATTCCACAAAGCTGGAGAAGAGACCTCCATGTAGTTCCTTTCGTTGATAAAATCTACGACTCCTGCGGCTTGAGAAAATTCTCTTTTTAACTCTGTAGATAATCTGTCAAGTAGTTTTTGTGCTAATAATGCTGAGTGCTTTCCACGTAAGCAACGAGTATACCATTCAGCCAGTTTCTCTTGCGTTACAATATCTCGGACTCTACGCATCCAACTGGTCTGTTTTAGAACAGTCTCGATAGTTTCTTTCTCTACCACTGTACAAACAACAATAATATTATCACTTTCTACCTGATCTACAATATCCTTCGCGAGTTTGGGATTGAGTGACATGTGCTTTACTTGTATTACAGGCCCAAAGTTAGCCCACATATCTAATCCTCTATCGGCAGCATTCGTTATTCCTACACGATAGACGTGTGCAGGCATCGTATGCTCAAGCTTCCCTTTAGAAAGTCCCAATAGAATAGAGGATACGTCAGAAAACTCAAGTAGCATAGGTGCTTTATTTTCTGGTACGCTTACTGTCACTTGAGCGTTTAACTCTACAACAAGCGTTTCCATAAGGCTGTAGACAACAACCTCATATACTTTGTCTATGCTACGTCTAACGGCTTGACTTTGGAATGCTTGAAATAATGACGCAACATCAAACGTTTGCGGTTCCGCACTATTTACAATAGTGATGATACCTGCGACCGCTTCTTGAGTGGCTTGGAACTTCAAATAAATATACTTTTCAATAGCTCCATTGTTTTTCTTATTCTCTTGATCCAAAACAGCAAGTAGATCAGGGGTCATTGCATTAGCTTCCCATACATTGTCTTGATAGCGGGAACTAGAGGTTGAGCCTGCTTTTTGTTTTTGTAGAAACTTTGAGCATACCTCGTCGCGCCATCGACGCGACTTTATTCTATAGGTTTCCAACAAACGTGTATCCAGATTTGGAGTACCTAGCCTAGATTTGTATAATACCTCAGCTATCTGGATAGGCTTGTACCACTGAACTCTCGCAATGTTGATGATGTGATCTAAACGATCTTTAGCTTCCTCAACTGAAGGCATATTTTCTGTCCCTCTTGCTATCTCATTGCTTGCTGCACTTAAATAGCTGATAGCTCTTCATCTAGCAGTGTATGCTGTATCGCTCTGGGCATTGGCTGTTGCTTTTCAAGTACATCCAATACAGATCGTACAACAGCTTCGACGACGGGAACAGCGACAGAATTTCCTGTCAGTTTTCTCATAACACCATAATTACAGACAATTTTGTATGCATCGGGGAAACCTTGCAGCCTCAACATCTCTCGCTCTGTTAGCCTTCTCTCACCATCTACTAAGAGGTAGTTATAGGAAGCACCTGCTCTCAAGGCACACGAATAGGGATAGGCACTGATATGACCACCTTTATTTTCATGCCAGATAGTACGATGGTCCACAATTCTTTCGCGTTTAGCAAGACGGTTCGCTCTAATTTTTTCAGAGGCATAATAAAAGGTGTCAACACCTTGCTCTAAGATATCATCTAGTGTTCGTACCACTGTAGGGCGTCGAGGCCAAGTATGTACTACTGAGTCGAGAAAGCCAACAATAAACACACGTTCTCGCTTTTGAGGAGTTCCAAAATCAAGCGCATTCAACACTTTGAAATGTGAATTGGTATAGCCAAGTTCGTACAACGTTTCGAGGATACGTTTGAGTGTACGGCCTTCATCGTGTCCTACAAGCTGTTTTACGTTCTCCAATACAAATGCTTTAGGTCGTTTCTCCTTGAGAATACGCGCAATTTCAAAGAAAAGTGTGCCGCGCGTGTCTTCAAACCCTAAACGTGAACCTATAATACTAAATGGTTGACATGGAAAGCCCGCGAATAGGAGATCATGGTCGGGAATAGCAGAAGCGTCAACTTCACAAATGTCTCCTACAGGTCTTTCGCCAAAGTTGGCTTCATATGTTGTCTGACAGTCAGGATCAATATCAGATGAGAAGGCACAAACAGGTTCAATTGCTTTTTCCTTGCAGACATTCTCAGTTGCTATACGGAAACCACCAATACCACAAAATAAGTCTATATATCTGAGCCTCTCCATATGTTCTCCAGCGTCTCTATTTTGAGAAGTATTGTAACACATACTAGTATAAATTACTGAAATATGAAGTTATCCTTGCCCAAATAGGCAAAGCATGGTACCCTTTCGACTGATGCTTTCTTCCTATCATATTGCTACAGTATGCACAACAAAAACAGATATAAGCTCATACAATGCCTTTAAGGATCACTCATTATGCCTCCTGTCATCGAATGTATAGACCTTACAAAAGCATATGGCTCACGTGTCACGGCACTTAACAACCTCACGCTTACCATCAACCAAGGCACCTCGTTTGGTCTGTTGGGCGAGAATGGAGCGGGCAAGTCTACGTTGGTACGCATGATTATGGGCTTTATTTTTCCTACATCGGGACGGATTCGGGTGTTTGGTGAAGAGAATGTTTCTTTAGCACATCCCAAGATTGGCTATGTGCATGAACGGCCTATTTTTGAGAATCGCTTTACGGGTCGTGCTTATTTGACGTATCTTGGCGAACTTTCAGGATTGTGGGACAATACGAACCGTTCGCCTATACAGATGTTGCTGGAACAGGTCAACTTACATGAGGCGGCAGACCGCAACATTGGCACATACTCGAAGGGCATGTTGCAGCGTCTCGCTATCGCACAAGCGTTGTTGACCAACCCCGAACTGCTGATCCTGGATGAGCCGACGAGTGGACTGGACCCACGTAGCCAGTGGGAGGTACGCCAGATTGTGGCAGAGCTGCGTAAAGAGGGTAAGACGATTTTATTATGCTCACACTATCTGTCAGAGGTCGAGGCA
>CAXTWV010000433.1:0-3704 GCA_964248005.1 uncultured Ktedonobacteraceae bacterium
GTCTGAGGATACAGTTTTCATGCATTGAGTTGTGAAGTAGTCCGAAAAGGCCATTTTTGGTGATTACCAACGCTTTTCACCACCTAAGGACAAAAAGCAAGGAGGAATGAAGATCAAGAGTCATACAATGAGCACTGCTGCCTTTATATGACTCTCATAGGAGCGTCAGAAATGAAGCGGGAAATAGAATGTTATGCTTGCCAACCCTTCTCGCGTAACCATGTTTCCATATTTAGTAAAGAAGGATATAATGCACGCAGAGCCGGAATAACTGCTTGGTACCCCTGATCGTTGAACCACTCCATCATCAATGCATTCTCTGGACTACTCTGAATTACCTGTTCCATTGGCTGTTCGACAAACTCTATGGTTCGCTTCATCACACGGCTGAATGTCTCGGCGAGTTCCGTCATATTCAGTTCATCACCCGCTATTTCGAGTGCCTTACCGATAAAGCTTGTGGGCTGCTCAAAGGCGAGTGCGGCAAAGCTTCCGATATTCTCTGTGGCAATCATTTGGAGACGCGTCTCCCGATGCAAGGGCAAGATCAGCTTATTTTGTTGCTTGATAGGCGTGCCAAAGTAGCTCGCGAAGTTATCCATGAAGAAAACTGGACGGAGAATCGTTGCGGGCAGACCAAGTACACGGATATGTTTTTCTACTTGCCATTTACTTTCAAAGTGCGGAATTCCACTCTCTCGCTCCGCTCCTCCTACTGAGCTATAGACGAAATGCTGTATCTGAGCTTTCTGGGCTGCGTCTGCCAGGAATTTGCCCTGGACGATCTCTCCCCCTACACCTTTCTCGGCAGGGGACTGAACGCTGAAGACTCCATACACACCCTTGAGTGCTTCGTCTAACGATGTAGGCGTAAAAAGGTCGCCTTGTATCAGTTCAATGTTATTTTTTGCGAGTCGCTGAGCCGCAGGCTTGGCTGGATCGCGTACCAGTACGCGTACCTTCCAGCCTTGCGCACTGAGACTACGCATGACAGCACCACCCTGCTGACCCGTTGCACCTGTGACTAAAATTGTTCTGTTCTGTCGAGTATCTTTCTGCATTGACTTTCACTCCAATGGTAGCACTTTCTTGTTAACACGCCCCTCGCTTATAGAGTGTTACAAGACACCCGACTATCCTTCTCTTCGAGACCCTGAAAAGAGTCTTTTCGGCCTCCATTCATCGAGAAGGAGGGATATTGTGGTTGAAGCGAAAGACATCCTTCGCATCATATCGGTCCTTGAGAGTACGTAATCGCTGATAGTTGTTTGATGTGTAGGCTATTTGCGTGAGATAAGAACCAGCGTTTTCGGCTTCTATAAAATTTACAAGGGTCTCTCCCAGCATTTCTGATGAGAGTCCTTGCCTCAGCGATGCTAATGCTTGTTTTCCTCCTTTGAGTTGGTCAGGAGAAGGAGCTGTCACTTGCACATTCAGGTAAAAGTTCGCATCACGGCAATTGAACGCCATGGCATCTTCGGGTTGGCGGGCGAGTGCGCCACCAAGGTGCCGTATCTCGGCCTGGAAGATACCAGACTCACGGTTCCCTGTGATATCGACAATAGCGTTGATACCTTCGGGTGCAAACGCCTGAAATGCGCCGCTTTCACTGTACAGAAAGAGTGGTGGCGCGTCGTCGGGATCGTTGGAAATCGTGGCGACCTTTGAGTAAGGAATGAGAGCAAAGGTATCGAGGAGTGCTGTTCCCAATGAGCGCATCGGGGAGAGCAATGCCTGCCCTTGTGTAGCCTCTCCGTTGTAGCAAGCCATGATGGTCATGACTGATGTCCCACGGAGCGGTGGTGGAAGGTCAGGGCTGTCCGGGAAATGCGTGATGCGTAAAGCTGAGGTAAGATTATCAGGAACCGCCTCTGTCCATTTCAGGTACGCATTCAAGACTGCTTTTCCTTGCTCAATGGGGTAGACCACCTGACCGGCAAAAATATCTTTGACCGGATACAGAGCACATTCGAGCGAGGTCACAATGCCGAAGTTTCCGCCACCGCCACGTAGACCCCAGAGGAGATCAGGGTGGTTGGACTCATCGACCTGCAAGAGATTCCCATCAGCAGTCACCAGTTCAACCGAACGTATACTTGCTGCCGCAGGACCATGCTGGCGTGCTAACCAACCAATACCTCCGCCAAGCATATAGCCAACAACGCCGACAGATGCCGCGAAGCCGTTGAGCGGAGCCAGACCATAGGCATGTGCAGATTGGACTAACGCTTTAGAGAGTACTCCTGGCTCTATTCGCGCAGTAGCTGCTTCCGCGTCGATCTGTATGTCAGTCATGTTCGCGAAATTCACCAAAAGTGCATCGTTTACAGGATATGGGTGTCCATGTCCTCCTCCTTGCACGCCAATAGGGAGCTTCTGCTCACGTGCAAAGGTGACAGCAGTTTGCACGTCAGATGTATTCGAGGGCATTATGACCATCGCGGGATGCTGATCAAATGTTTTTACATCCCATGTCTGACGCGCTTTGTCGTATCCTTGATTGCCTGGAATCAATACACTTCCTTGAACGCGTGTCCGCAGGGTTGCTAACTGATGAGAATCGAAGGGCATTGGTTTTTCTGTCGCCATGAACATATCTCCTTTTTTACTATCTGTTGCCATCGACATAGATTCTTTTCGTATCTCGCATGTATCCAGCAACATAATGATTGTATCTTGACAAAGAAAAGACAAACAAGACATAATAAGGCATATAATTATAGACTAGAAGCTATGAGAAAGAGAAAAAATATGGAATTGCTTCAATTACGCTATTTTCAGACGGTTGCACAAAGGGAGCATATGACAAAAGCCGCCGAGGAGCTTTTTATTGCTCAACCATCGCTCAGCAAAACGATTCGTCGCTTGGAGAAAGAAATTGGTGTTCCGCTCTTTGATCGACAAGGAAGGTCTGTTAAACTCAATCAGTTCGGCAAAGCATTTCTTGAACACGTCGAATCGCTCTTTCGGGAACTGGAAGAAGGGCAACGTCAAGTACGCGATATGGCTGGGCTTGAACATGGAGAGGTTTCATTGGTTGCAACTTCACTTCATTGGCTCCCAAACTTACTCCATAGCTTCCAACTACTCTACCCTTCCGTTCACTTTCGCTTATCGCAATGCGTGCCTGCTGAAATGTCGCAGCAACTCCAAATGGGTACTTGTGACTTCTGTTTCCTGTCTACTCCACTTCTCAAGCCCAATATCAAGTGGAAGACATTACTGACCGAAGAAATTCTCCTTGTCATTCCAGCCAATCATAAGCTTGCAAAACTTTCCAGCATTTCTTTACGCGAAGTCGCTGGTGAGGCTGTAGTGATTGCAAAGGGTGGCGACGATCTCCGCGATCTGATCGACAATTTTTGTCGGCAAGCAGGTTTTGCACCTCGCATCGCCTATGAGATAGATGAGCCAGCTGCCATCCTAGGATTTGTCAAAGCTCATCTTGGAGTGGCGTTCATTCCCGCACTAGCACAGAAACAGATTGAAGAGGAAAATTTACACTCGCTTCATTTGACAGACCCAACTTGTCAACGGACGTTCGGCATGGCTTGGCATCAAGAGCATTACCTTTCTCAGGCAGCACAAGCCTTCCGCAAGTTTCTTGTGGAGTACTTTGCTCATATAAAGCAAGAAACACCTTCCATTAAAAAGTCTTGACATGTGTTCCAACTACCCTCTATTATGAGGACGAGAGCAATGAA
>CAXTWV010000434.1:0-3671 GCA_964248005.1 uncultured Ktedonobacteraceae bacterium
GCGTCTACATTGGACGATTATTTTATTACCAGCGCAACCGCTCTTTTAGGCTCACGAAGCGTGGGTTGCCAATTACAAGATGGTCGAGCAGTTCGATATCTAACAATCGACCAGCGTCTACAAGTTGACGCGTGACCTCCATGTCTTCAGGTGAAGGTGTAGGATCGCCGCTTGGATGATTATGCGCCACAATGACGCTGGGGCAATTACGAATGACAGCTGCACGGAATACTTCTGCTGCACGCAATACAGAGCTATTCACCGTTCCTTTGTAGCGCGTGATGTTTTCTATCACGTTATTTTTCGTGTCGAGAACCAGGATACGCATCTCTTCATGCGGTAAATACATCATGTCCATGCGCACAAGATTTGCCGCATCGTCCGCCGACTTAATTTGATATTTCTCTTCCGATGAAACCCGACCCAATCGCTTGCCGATCTCTAACGCCGCCAGCAATTGTGCTATCTTTGCCTCACCTAACCCATGTTCGTTCGTGAGTTCGCCAAAGCTCACACGTGCTAGTCCTTTGAGTCCGCCATACTTCACGAGCAGTTTTTGCGCGAGTTCGAGCACGTTATCGCGCTGCGTCCCTGTGCGTAAGATAATCGCGAGCAACTCGTGCGGCGAAAGGCTCTCTGGCCCTTCATGGCGAAGGCGTTCGCGTGGTCGTTCATCAAGAGGCAAGTCATGTACAGTTGCGTGATACTCAGCGCGTCGTGGGGGAGTTTTCTCTAGCGTTTTTTCAAGAGTGGAGGGGACTGTCGTTGTGAGCGCGGTAATGGTAGTAGCCATATTAGAGCCAATCTCCTTACATGCCGTTTCTACGGCTTAATGAAATTGACAATACAGGAAATTGACTGAAAATGCAAGACTTTAAACAAAATGGTTGCAAATTAGATTGTTCTTTATAACACAACAAATAGAGAGCGTCTTCATTGACGTATGTCGCAGCATCGCACCTTTATCAGAAAGAGATGGGACACTCCCTATTAGCGTTCATAATACAGAATGCGTCCACAGTTCGTGCATGTTTGTAGTTCACTACTGATACGTACATGCTGCAACTCGCTCGGCGTCAAAATCACACGGCACCATTGACATGAACCTTGCTCCACTTTAGAAACAGCTCGGCCTTGTTTTGCTTTGCGCATCGTATTATAGCGTTGCAGCAAATCGGCAGGGACAGTCGAGGCCATCTGGGTACGTTTTTCCTGTATCTCCTGCTGACGCGCTTCCAACTGCTCACGACGCCCAATCAGCACGATACTCTCTTTTTGCCAATCCTCTTCCGCTTTTTGTAGTTCGCGTAACCTATGTTGCACCGCCTCTTGCAGTGTTTCAGTCGTATCCATCACCTCTAACACCGCTTCTTCCTGGCGATGGTGTTGCGCTCGCAAGCGTTGTACCTCTTGTTGTAACGTGTTAAGGTCCTTTGAATTGACACCTGTACCACTATAGAGTCGTTGCTCTTGTGTTTGCAAACGACGACTTATATCCTCAAGCGACCACTCTGCCTCCTTTTGCACCTGTTCGCCCGTATGAAGCTGTTGCTGTGACAACGTATATGCTATTTGTGCTTTCTGCAATGTAGTATTCCCTTGCAATGCCTGCACTACACTTTGCTTCTCCGCCGTCAAACGGTCCAAATCGAGGTCAATTTGTTGCAAGTGAAAAAGTGTAGAAGTTACCTGTACTGTACTCATACGTAGCAAAATCCTCCTATTTAGCCTACATGCATGTATAACTTCGGACTACTATTGTACTGCTTACATGACATAACTGCAAGTAGGGGTCTAATTCTATTACACCCTTTTGGCAATTGATCCGTTTATAGGATTTATGAAGCATTCCAATATGTCCTCCAACAGCATTGATTGCCAAAAGGGTGTAATAGAATTAGATCCCTACATCCAATCCCGTTAGAGAAAACTTTGAATGTTCCTTAACCCTTTCTTGACTATATATGGGTACACTACCCATGCAACTAGTTTGCAAAAAAAGAGGTCTTTGTAAGGATTAGTTAGAGAACAACTAAAAGCAGGAGATGAAGGATATGAAACGAGGTAACACTCGTCTCGCACAATGCTCTAGTGTACTCATGCTCTGTCTACTCGGCATGACGACACTCGCCGCTTGTGCATCGGGAACTACCAGCCCACCGCCCAGCACCACTGCTGGTATTCACAAAATCCAACATGTCGTTGTCATTATGCAAGAGAACCGTTCATTCGATTCGTATTTTGGTACGTATCCGGGTGCCGATGGTATTCCAATGCAAAACGGAGTACCCACAGTGTGTGTCAATGACCCGAAAACAGGACAGTGTGTGAAACCCTATCATGATTCAAATGACATCAATGGCGGTGGTCCTCATGATGAAAATGCCGCAACTGCCGACATCAATGGTGGCAAGATGAATGGCTTTATCGCTGAAGCAGAAAAAGGCAAGAAAGGGTGCGTTGATCCGACAAACCCCAATTGCTCCAACGCAAAAACACCTGATGTAATGGGCTATCACGACGCGCGTGAAATTCCTAATTATTGGGCGTATGCAAAGAATTTTGTGCTACAAGATCACATGTTTGAGCCGAACGCCTCGTGGAGTCTGCCCTCTCATCTGTTTATGGTCTCGGCATGGTCCGCAAAATGTTCCAAACAGGGTGATCCTTCGAGTTGTGTCAATGCCTTGAATGGTGCGAGTGGCACTGGTCCGGCTGTAAAGAAGAATGACTATGCCTGGACCGACCTGACCTACCTGCTCTACAAAAACAAGGTGAGTTGGGCATATTATCTCGCTCAAGGGACCCAGCCGGATTGTGAAGACGACCAAATGACTTGCCTCCCACAGACACAGAAGGTCAAGGTTCCTGGTATCTGGAATCCTCTGCCACAGTTCGACACAGTGAAGAACGATGGACAACTCGGCAATATTCAGGATATCGCGAATTTCTCGACGGCTGCTAAGCAGGGAAAACTGCCCGCCGTCTCATGGGTTGTTCCAAATGGAAAAGTGAGTGAACATCCGCCAGCACTCGTGAGTACAGGTCAGTCGTATGTGACCGCGCTTGTCAACTCGATCATGCAAGGTCCTGACTGGAACAGTACTGCCATCTTTCTTTCCTGGGACGACTGGGGTGGTTTCTACGATCATATAACCCCTCCCAGCGTAGATGAAAATGGTTACGGCCTACGTGTCCCTGGACTGGTCATAAGCCCTTACGCAAAGCAAGGCTCCATTGACCATCAAACCCTCAGCTTCGATGCCTACCTCAAGTTCATCGAAGATGACTTCCTGAATAGTGCTCGCATCGACCCTAAGACGGATGGGCGTCCTGATCCACGTCCGACAGTACGAGAAAATGTGTCAATTTTAGGTAATCTGGTGAGCGATTTTGACTTTAATCAAACTCCACGCCAACCAATGCAACTACCGCTCAATCCCTCGCCAGGGGTAGCCTCTACGTCGTAACGTGTAAGGGTCTAATTCATTACACCTGTGGGCGACACACAATGTTGGAGGAATGTTGAAACGTTGCATACGTCCTTCTAATATTGTGTGTCGCCAAACAGGGTGTAATGATGCGTATTAACGAAATAACATGGGAATACATCCACCGCCCACAAGGGGCTACCCTCCTCTAGGTGACGATCTTGCGTGCTCTGCACGCCG
>CAXTWV010000435.1:0-3655 GCA_964248005.1 uncultured Ktedonobacteraceae bacterium
GATGGGGGTGGCTGGGCAAACGTCCCTCCAACGCCTCTTGTGCCACGTGAACCCCTCCCGACCCATCTTTAGGCGCAATGAATTGCTACCCCTACCGAGAGGATTACCGTATTCGGTTGTCAAAGTTCATCAGAGAAGGCTTGTGTAAAATAAGTGATAGCGAATAGAATAGAGGGCAGAATGTGTTCTTACTAGTAGAAGAGAGAACAGAGAGGATAACATGAGCAAAGATTTTGGTATTGTAGAGGTCTTAGGAGCTGAAGCTGTAGGGCAACCAGGGCAGCGTCGCTTCCGCATTTATGTACAGGCGGAGCGTAACTCGGCGATTATGTGGATGGAGAAAGAGCAGTTAAACAGTCTTTCGCTCGCACTTGACCGCTTTTTAGCGCAAATCACCGAAGGGCAAGTGCTGCGAACAGAGGCACAGGCGGGCAATCGTCCAATCGCGGAGGGAATGCCTACAGATTTTCCGGTGCAACCGACCTATGAGTTTCAGGTGGGACAGATAAAAATCAACTATGATGAGCGTTCAACGCAATTTTTACTGAACGCGATTCCGTTACAGATCGTCATGGAGCGCGACGAAGCGCAGGTTTTTATGGATGAGGAGCAAGCGGTTTCGTTTCTTTTCAGCCATCGACAGGCGCAATATCTCTCAAGTACTATCGCGCAAGTGGTCACTGCTGGTCGTCCGGTGTGCCCTCTTTGCCGCACACCCCTGGATGGTGGACCACATGCATGCATCAAACAGAACGGACATCGGGAGATTGTGCAGATCGCGGAAGAGGACGAGTAGAGAGGCATAGAGGACTCGCTCATTCTATCCTCTATGCCTCTCTGCAAAAATCCTGGGTGGAGCATATACAAACAGTGACCAGAGTTAATCAATGCAGAGGTACTTGTTTGCCTTCTGAAGATACATTTCTTCATTAGCCTCAATCATGAGTTTATGCAACACCACAACATCGGCATCTGGCAGGCATTCTACTGGTTGCAAGCACAATCGCATAATCGCTCGCCCGTTTTCCACAACCTGAACATACCCTTTCGCACGCGGCACACGGTAGATGCGCTGTGGCTCTGTCGGACTGGGTACCTCCAGATAGCCATGCCAAAGTAACTGGCGCACCTGTTCAGGCGTCAATATATCTCGTAAGAGGTCAGCAGCCTTCCGTTCGGCACGTGACCATCCCTTGAGGTACGGCTGAAAGATGAGCCAGAGCATGGGAGAGATGGCGAGAGCGATAACGATCCAACCCAGGGCGGAAAGCACCTGAGAGATCAGATTCATCCTCCAACGACTCTTGGGACCATCACAATTTGTTCGGCGGTCGCATCGAAGTGTTCTATGCGCTCGATAGGTTTGCCCGGCTCAACACGGAAGGCGGTCGCACCCTTCGCACGCTCTTGCGCGAAAATATGCTCGGCTTCACGAACTGCGGCAATCGCTTCGGCGTCGCCAGCTAGAACCTTTTGTCCGTCCCAACTGAGGCGATCATCGCCACGTCGTGACATCACACGTAACATTCCCACAGTCGTTTTCTCCTTCGTAGTCTAGCTATTCTTAAATCGAATAACATTTTCAACGAATACAGGTAGAGGCACCTATGCGTGTGCGTAGGTAGAGTCTTGTAGCAAACGAACTACATGGTACAAGAGAAGCAGGTACGAGTGTAACTCTCCTTCTCTCCAAGCGCATTGTACGCTGACAGATTGTTACTTCCTAGCATTCCAGGCTGTCTCATACGAAGTGCATATGGTACGCCTGTCGTATTACTATTGTACGTGGAACTTAGGTGTTAGTCAATGGTTGACACGAGGAAATCCAAGCTTTCACCTTTTCTATTTCCCTTTTTGTGGACAGAGTATCACCACTGTATTATTTTTGAATGCAAGCGTACATACTTGCCCATTCACCATTATAGAACCAGTGCATCCTTGTATAGCTCGTCCATTCACAAGACAGTTAGGACCTGTAGCTATTGGAACGGGCGTTATGATTGGTGGCCTCGTAGCTGTTGATACAGGTGTCGAGATTGTTGTAGCCGTTGATACGGGTGTCGAAACCGGGATTGTCGTAGCCGTTGATACAGGTGTCGAGACTGTCGTAACCGTTGCTACAGGCGGAGTTGAAGAGTTTATCTTTGTTTGAGCAATCATATCAGCCATTGCTTGTAACTGTGATGTCCCCTGTCCATTTACTGTGAGGAATAAATGTCCCCCAGGAGTATTGTTACCTTGACCATCTCCTATACTATACTGATTGGCAAACGCAACCTGCCCTTGCATAAGTGACTGAAGAGAGAGCGTTGTAAATTGGCTCATAAAGTTGGGATCGCTCTCCTCTGGCTTGGCCTGATCTTTCCAGTTATCATTCCACTCCGTCACACCGATAGGCAATGCACTGCCCAGGACTTGTATAACCGTATTGCGTACTTTCTGAGCCGAGCTAGCATAGCTATTGACTGATTGAGAGAGACATGTTTGCATATCGACATCGGTGCAGGGATACATATGAAAGGTCACACCATCGGGAGCATTTGCCTGTGTCGCTTGCAAGAATGTAGAAATATACGCTGTATCCGGGTAAGCAACAGCTGGTCCAAAAAACTTTGCTTGTGGTGCGATTTGACGAAGCGAGGGGATAATTTGATTCCACGAATTTGCATACGCGCTTGCTGTCATAGCATTCGGGTTGCCAGGATTATCTGGCTCGTTCCCAAATTCATATAACTGGCAACGTCCTCCCGCTGTCTTCACAATCTGCTGATCGAGTGCCATATTCTGCATGCTTAAAATTCCCAGGCACGTAGCACCGATATCTTGAATCTGAGTCAGGCGCTGATCCACCTCAGTTCCACCATTATTCGCCAACGGTGTCCGAATCAGTGTAATGCCTGCTTGACGTAAAGAGAGACGCAATGATTGCGACGTGCCAGGATTAAATGTTGGATCATTGCTTCCAAAGAGGAGTGACGACGTACCACCCTTCCAGACTTGCTCTCCCGGTAACAAAGTGTTCGCAGCCGCATGCGACCGGAGACGAGGAAGAATAACAAAATAGGTTCCGGCCCCCAATAGCATCAGGAGTGTGACAGCCACACCAAGGAGCACAAGCGGAGAGAAGCGCGTGTTTCGTCTTTTCGCGAGAAAACGTCGCCTCTTCGGTACAATATGAGGTGGTATTGAAGGTGGTATATTTGTCTGCATACTTACGTTCTCTTTCCTGCACGTTCTGGTTAAGAGTAACACGCCGTTGTAGGGACCGATGTATCGCGTCCTCAGCACGAGCGAAGCAATGTGCGCGTCCCCTGAGATATCATGATATAGAAAACATAGCAGAATATCTATCTTTTGTGCCCAAATGGTTAAGAAAGTACTATACGTTGGTTAAGATTTTGCTCTTGACATATTCAAAGGGATACACAGAACGCTGTAGGGGTATAGCGTAGGTTAGACCACAAAATGATATAATATTTTCTATACATATATAGCCATCCATAATGAGGAGAAAGTAGTATGACCAGTAGTGCAGAGAACACCCGCGTCGAGCGTGATTCGATGGGCGAGATGCAGGTTCCGATAGATGTCTATTACGGCGCAAGCACACAACGCGCCGTACTCAATTTTCCCATCAGCGACCTGCGCTTTCCAC
>CAXTWV010000436.1:0-589 GCA_964248005.1 uncultured Ktedonobacteraceae bacterium
GCGCTCTCAACCAGCAGATGACCACGAGCATCTTGCGTGATTGCTCCATTTGCCAGCGAAACAGAGCGTTGTAAAGAAAGGCTTGACGCTGTTCTATGAAGTGTGAGGAGTTGCTGTGTACCGTCCTGTCCAGAAGCGTATATACCAAGCACAGCAGATGCAGGATTATTATTGACGGCAAGAGGTACCGTGAGACGAAAAGTATCGCGATAGCCACCAAAGTCTTGTTGTGTGCGTAAACTGCCGTTGCTTGCGTCAAGCGTGTTGACATACAGATGCGTCGCTGTCAGGTCCCGGTACAAGAGTACCGTATTTATGAGTAGCAGTGCGAGGAATGCATACGTGAGTATTCTACGCCACGAATGGGACAAGGGCACCCCCCACCGGGCCGGCCCGCCCAAAGCCGACTTTTTTGCCCCCCCCGTCGGGGGGGTTGGGGGGGGCGACGAGCAGGCGGAGGATCGCGTTGGGGCGGCGGCGGGTGACGCCGCGGAGGTCGTCGAGGCGACGGAGCGCCGCGGCGTCGAGGGCCAGCATCATCGGGGTTGCTGTCGGCATCGTCTTCGCGTCCTCCGCATCAATACGATCG
>CAXTWV010000436.1:599-3654 GCA_964248005.1 uncultured Ktedonobacteraceae bacterium
CCCCCCAAACCCCCCGGGGGGGGGGGAAAAAACCTGGGGTGTGGGGGGGGGCGCCCCGGGGGGGGCGCCCTTGTCCCACTAGAGACATTTCACGTAGCGTATCATCAGCCTCTTCCACAATAGCAGGTGTAATCGGCACGACAGGTGTGATCGGTACAACTGGCTCTGCTGGTGTCTTCTTTTTTGAGATAGCAGGAATGGCAGGATCAGTTTCAATATCCATTTCTGCTACCGCGACAGATGTTTCTTTCGTCTCCTCAGTCGAAGGAGGTTGAGGCGTGTCAACGATAGTTTCTGGTACAGAAGTCTCTTCAACGGCAGAAGGCGTATCATCAATAATGTCGGTGTTGCCGTTATTCATTGCTTGTGGCGTGATCTGTGAAGATGGGTATTTATTGTGTCTTCTGCGATGGCGTTTTACCTTGTGTACTTTTGTCGTAGATGTAGGTGTGGAGAGAGGTTTTTTCTCTATGAGCACATTGCTTTGTGTATGCTGTTCGTCGTCCACATCCTGCTGTTGTTCAGGCATTGCCATCTTTCCCTTATGTTGAAATACATTCATCTATACTATAGCAAACGTAGAGCTGCATGGGAATAGGCTTTGCTGAATGGACTATCTACATGTTATAGTAAAGGGAAAGTATATCGTCTCAGCCGAGGAAATCTATGCACAACATCAACCTGCACCAACTCGCAACATTTCAAGTTGTTGCGAAACACTGTAGTTATGTCCGTGCGGCTGAAGAACTGCATTTCAGTCAACCCGCCGTGTCCGCACAGATACACCAGCTTGAAGAGTCGCTCGGTGTTAAGCTCTTTGATAAAATCGGTCGTAAGACGCACCTGACACAGGCCGGTGAGGAACTCTACCTCTATAGTCAAAAAATATTTTCTCTGATCGACGAGACGCTGGATACGATGAGTGCTTTAGCCAGTCCGCATTCGGGCCGCCTCAGCGTAGGTGCTGATACGACAGTTGGTACCTATGTTATTCCTAATCTGCTCGGCAAGTTTCGCCAAACCTATCCTAAAGTCGAGATTACGCTTGAGGTCGTCAACCCGACGCCATTATTAGAAGAATTACGTAACAACCGTATCGATATGGCGATTATGAGCAGAATTCCTGATGATGCCCCTGTTTTTGCAGCTCCATTCGCGTCGAACGAACTTGTCTTGATTGCTCCACCAACACACCGTCTAGCTGGTATCAAAGTGCCATTCGCGGAATTGGCACGTGAGCATTTTCTGATGCGTGAACTTGGCTCTGGCACGCGTTCAGCCTTAGAAGCCGCATTCCGTGAAGCTGGTTTTCCACTACAGGTCAGTATGCAGGTGGGAAACAATAGCGCGATTAAACAGAGCGTGGCGGCTGGCCTTGGCATCGCACTTATCTCGCGTGTCGCTATCGAAATGGAATTAGAAACAAACCGTCTCGTCGTTCTCGATGTAGAAGGCTTTCCGCTTATGCGCAAATGGTTGCTTGTCCACCTCAAAGAAAAAAACCTCTCCGCCACTGCTCGTGCCTTTAAAGCATTTATTCTCCAACATACCGAACTCCCATCACGTAATGAGCGTCCTTTGCGCAAAAAGGAACAAGAAGTCAGTTCATTTTAAGGGCTTCGCTATACTGAAAGTGTCATTATTCAGTGTAGCATTTCTAGGAGGCACCTATGGTCGCAACTATGCCATCAATGCGCGATTCCAACCAATCAATTCAACCGTCTACCACATCTTCTGCTCATGGAACTATTGTGTGTACTATTTGTTCCGCTCTATATGTACCAGCGCGTGTACATGCCTATCTTTTACAGGCCCCACGACTCGCGTTAGAGTCTGCGTTCATGAGCATGTGTCATTTCTGTTTTCGTTGTCGGCGTCCTGCATGTCCGCTTTGTTGGGATGATGTTCAAGGTCTCTGCGGCTCATGTGTACAGGATGTGCATCTTCCATTTCGCCAGGAAGTAGTGCCGTTGCCACTCAATAGTAAGCTACTGATTCCTGCATTGCCACACTCTCAACAACGGCATGCCTCATCCTTTCCACTTGTGTGTATACAGCCAGGACGCTTTCAAGCTGACGCCTCTTCCGTTGAATATACGAGAGATATGTCTGAAACCGTTGAAGTTGTCTCGCCAATCCCTGATGTTCATCAGCAACAGGAGGTACACAAAACGCCTGCATCGGATGTGGTAGTACCTATAGATGCGCAAGAGCGTAAACAAGGTGTAAGTGTTGCACGACGTATCGAGCGTATCATGACGCTTGTTTTGGGACTCATCCTGTTCATACTAGCGGTACTGATTGTTGCTGCATCCTTCTCGGAGCAAGCCAATGAAGTCATTGTACATGTTTTGCATGTTGACATTCGCATGGAGATAGAGTACCTTTTACAACTAATCCAGCAACTTCATTCCGGCGGCTAAAAGAGGGCAGGACGATGGGCGATATCCTGGTTGACGGTTATAATGTGATCAAGAATAACGAGATGTTCAAGGCGATGGAACTCAAAAACTTTTCCTCCGCCCGTGTCATTCTCATAAAGCAACTACACAACAAATACCGTGATACGCTTCATCGTGTGATTGTCGTCTTCGATGGCGATGGAGACTCTGAGCAGGTGAGCCACGAAGACCATATCCGCATCATCTTTTCACGTCACGATGAGACTGCCGACAATGTAATCAAGCGTCTCGCAGCTGAAGCGCGTCAGAGTGGACGCGAAGTTACGATGTATAGCGACGACGAAGAAGTCCGTCAAGCAGTCTCCGAGCATGGTGGTAAGCCCCTTTCCACACACTCTCTCACGGCAAAACTCAACGCCGCCCCTCGTGATGTCGCCATCCGTTCCGCCCACCGCCAAGAAGCACGCCGTATCTACGGCCTCGACCCCTCCCACAAAGCCGAAGACGAGGAACCTTATCCCCAACATCAGCATGGCAAGAAAAAGAAAAAACGCCGAAATCGCTAAAACCATGGGACAAGTCATTTGTAGGGACCGATTTATCACGTCCTCGTTGGCAATTGCAATGTCAGAAGGTGTTGAATCGTGTTATCC